>JAPOQT010000249.1 GCA_026710525.1 Pseudomonadota bacterium | reverse complement strand
CCAAAAGACTCTGAAAAAAGCTCTGTCTTATAGGCGTAAAGCAGCTACTCGCCCTTGGCAACTGGCAGGGCTGAAAAACACATGGCAAACTCATTTACCCATGACACCCAAAGATCAGTCTTCATGGCATCATATCCCAGATGACGGTTTAACCTGTGATGAAGTGTTAGCTCTTTTTGAGTCCCAACTATTAGAGAGTTTTGTCCCAGTACAAAACCCTTATTTTATGGGGCATATGGTCACCACAATCCCCGCGTCAGTTCATGAAGCGGATATCATGATCTCTTACCTCAACCAAAATATGGTGAAAGAAGAAACAACTGGCGGAGCCAGTTGTGTCGAAAAGTTGGTACTGCATTGGTTCCATCAACTGATTTACCAAAGATCAGATGATTATTACGAAGAGCTATATCATATACCCTCAAGTAATCTCGCCATCATGGTTCACGGTGGCACGATGGGCAACTTGACAGCTCTCACCATTGCAAGAAATCATGCTTTACAGGATGTTGCCCAGCTAGGTATTGCTGAAGCTCTCAAGATCGCCAAGAAAAAAAAGATGGTTATTTTATCTTCTGAGCGTTGTCATTACTCGATTACCAAGATCACAGCATCCCTCGGTCTAGGGCAGAATAACCTGATAAAAATTCCCGTCAATTCTGATACTCAAAAAATCTGCCTGACTTCATTAGCGAAGACAATCCGTTATCTTGAACAAGATAACGTTTTAATCATGGCTTGTGTTGTGGTTGCTTCATCCACAGAAACAGGTTCTGTCGATGATCTCTCAGATGTCGCAAAAATCTGTCAGGACCATAAGATTTGGATGCACGTTGATGCCGCCTGGGGAGGTGCTTATTTACTCTCAGCCAAACTCTCCCCCATTTTAGCTGGCATCGAACAGGCTGACTCCGTGATTATCGATGGCCATAAGTTACTTGGGTTAACCATGGGAGGAGGCATGGTTTTCCTGAAAGACCCTAAAAGCCCTGATGTTATCAGTCAATCATCGACCTATGTTTTGCGAGAGGATAGCCGTGATAGCGGCCGTTATCACCTAGAAGGATCACGGCCATTCTATGCATTAAAACTATGGATTTTATGTCAGAGAAAAGGAAAGCTAGGACTTGCTAGGCTCGTTGAAGTCACCCACAAAAGAGCGAGAATCTTCCAGAAAATTCTCCTTTCCATGACTGATTTTATCCAAACAACCCCCTTAGAAACTAATCTTCTCACCTACATTTGGTGCCCAAACGACCTTCGATCTCTGTTCCAATCAGATCCAAGTCATCAAGCGTCACTCTGGATGTTCCAATGTTTAAATCGAATCCAGGATCATATTCATCATTTAGGATGGTCAAGAAAAATTGCCGGCTTTGTCTCAAAGACAGAGCTGACACTTAATTTTTATGGTTATCCTAGACACCTCACAGTGCTAAGAGCTATTCCAGCCCAAGCCACTACCACAGCATGGCATATGAAAGATCTTCTCAACGATCAAAGTAAGATGGCCAGCAAGTTTTTTGCCGAAGAAATCGCCAGTGATTATCACACCCTACTATATTACCTAGACAGCTTGCCATGCGACAGCCAGTATAAAAACATCTTCGGTCGTCTTTTGGCACGATTTTCTCCTAAGAGACCAGGGCATAATCACACAAATGATACATCAAAAATCAGCCATATAAGATGATAAGGTCAGTCACATCCCATGAAAATACATTAACTGTTACTGTAAAGTCTGTGACATAATGGTAAAACGGTTCGCCTTAGGATTCGAGACAGAACTTTTTATAAGATCTCACTCCGATACAAATATTCTTCTGAATACTAGATAATTTTTTGTTTTTCAGAGAATTTTTTTTAATAGGAAAAAGATACCATCTTATTCCTGGGTAAAGGATAACCTGTGTCAACCACGAGAAACTTAATATCTAACGATACCCTTTTTTCCTATCAAAAAGCACTCTCATCACCAGGCTCCTCTCACAGTGAGTTTGGGACATCAACATCAAATAACTGTTTTTGCTTGAGAACATGCTGGTGTTTTTTAAGCATACATAACCCAAAATTGTTAGCGAATATTATATTGAATATGACAATTATTCCCATCAGACCATTTTTCTGCTCTATGGTGGCACTAAAGCGCCAAACAACTCATGAACTCAGGTTATAACTCAAAACAGTCTTTCGGAAACATCAATGTTTCAGGAGCTCCCAAAGACAGAGCATTCGGAAATGTCTTCGATTTAACAGGTAAACAATAACCTTTAATATCAAGAATATAAGGGCGAGTGAGATCAGCTAAAAATCTGCCAATTTCTGGTATCATCCGAACCCCTGACATGGGTAGTAACTTTTCTCTTTTTAAAGACTCATCAAAGATGGTGTTTTCATTCCAAGATATAGCAAAACGAGCTAAATCATTTTCCCCATCATTATCACCTAGCTCTACCAATGGTCCAAGAACCTCATTTGACATATTTTTTAATGTGCCGGCTTGGATGGCAAGAGTGGAACGCACTTTTGTTTGATACTTTTCTGGCAAAATCGAGTAAATCACTAAGGACAAAGCGGTTAAGTATACTGTGGCCTGAGAGAACCGACCGAATACCTTCACTCCTGACTTCGCGATTTTTTGACTAGCTATTCTCATTGCCGCTGCCACGAGCTTAGGGTTTTGCTGCCAAACACCTGACCTTAACATAGCAAAAAGCAGTTTCCCTGGCTGATTATGCCACTGAAAACGATTCAAACCAAGGGCCTTAAATTCAGCTGATCGAGCAAATGTATGCATCTCCTTATAAGACCACAAAGACATCCACCTATGTAACTTGTATCCTTGATATAGTCCCGCCGCTGATAGCCCCGACACCAGGAGTGATGCTGCCGTGTGATCGACCACTAAATCGGCAATATCAAATAACATAAAAAGCATCTGATCAAGAAAAACACCAATTTTTTCCAAGGGATTTTTAATCGTTTTCAGGGTATAAAGATTCACCACCAAAGGCCCTTCCTCACCATAAAAAGGGTTGATACAAGAATAATCTAAAACCTCCTGATTTTCATAAAGACAAAGACGAAACTCATAATAAGTATCTGTTTCACTCGCTGGCACATTCTGACGATATCTCAGATGAGATGGTGGTACTTTGCCGACAAAATCAAGATCTACAGGGGTGAGAAATAGCTGATAGCCATCCTGAAATATTGTGTTAAGCTCAGAAGAATCATGTCCTGACATTGAGGACAGGTTGTTACCACAAGAAGAAATATAACACAGCAAACCAATGATGATGCCCCACCTTAAAAAAGACAAAGACCGCCGGAATAGTTTTTTTACTGGATTTTGCAACAAAATAAAACCTCATGGATGATACGTTGTGTGTATGTATAATTAAGTGACAAGACGTTACTGTACTGATGTTAGATTCTGACTAAGACTCTAACATTATGTAATTATAAAATATTTATTTAAAATAATCAACATAATATTATATTTATTTTAATGCTTACTGTTTTTTCAAGCTATAAATCTTGTAAAAGAGTATTATATGGATGAATCAAATACGAGTAAATACTGATTTTTGCTCATCATCCTGATACACTTGAGCTATCCGACAAAGTCTTTGTCATTTGTCGACCATACTAACCTAACAGCGCTACGATCATGCCTTTTTTGTCAAACTCTTATTCTACTCCAACAAAAACAGTGGGGGTTATCCTTGCTGGAGGACGAGGTAGCCGAATGGCGAGTCACCAGCCTAAGTCACTTCATACCATCGGTCATAAAACGATTATTGAGCATATTCTCGGCACCATGAGTCAGCTACCTCTTGATCTTATTTGTGTTATTTTATGGGAAAAAAACTTCACACAGTTTCTTCCTGTGCTCACAAAATGTGTGCGCTCTTGGTCCGCGAATCACCCTAGAAAAATCCCTCAACTCTCAGTGTGTTTACAAAAAGATCCCCATGGCACCGCATATGCTACCGCCTGTGCCAGCTTCCTTTGGCCTGAAATCACACCACCTAGTTACTGTGCAGGCAAACTACTCACGACGCAACACACTGAGTTTTACCAGCAAACACAACCCGCACCTTATTCAGTACTGGTATGTCCTGGTGACACACCAGCCTTATGCCTCCATACCATGAAAAAACTCATCACCGATCATCACCGCAACCACTCTCAGTTATCTCTCATAGGCTGTCATTTTGATCATCCCTATGGTTATGGCAGAATGGTCCTTGATGATGATCATCAACTGGTGAAAATCGTTGAGGAGAAACATGCTTCTCCTCAAGAAAAAAAGATCACTCTCTGTTATTCTGGGGTGATGATAGCCACAACAAAAAAACTATTTACTTGGTTAAACCAGGTTCCCCTGAACCCTGAAAGCCGGGAGTACTATCTCACTGATATTATCGAACAAGCTCCCAAGCATAAAACCAGTTTTATTGTCGCCAATCAATCAGCTTATTTTCTCGGCGTCAATAGTCAGGAACAAAAAAGAACACTCGATCATCTGATGACTTCGGCAACTTGATAAGTTTTACTATGACAACTCCATTCAATATCACAATAATTACCCTAAGAGGTTACTTATGTGCGGGATAGTGGGTTTTGTGACAGCAGTCGATCAGACTACTCCTGAAACACCATTCAATCATCACCTCCATTTAAATAACCGCCCAAACGACAGTGAAGTCACAGGTGACAGGTTGTTTTCTGGCAAACAGTTTCTTTTTTCAGGGTTAAAAAAACTCACGTATCGCGGTTATGACTCCTGTGGCTTGGCTTTAATGGCCGATGAAAACACCAAACTGGCAACCGATGAAGAACAGCTGGCACCCAACTATAAAATCGCATTACAAAAATCATCCGGCAAAGTCTCAAAATTAGAGCCTTTACTTGATTACTTACCTAATCACGCCGTCTTAGGTATTGCCCATACCCGGTGGGCTACCCACGGACCACCAACCTCCATAAATGCTCATCCTCACCGTCAACGAGGACTTGCGCTCGTACATAATGGTATTATTGAGAACGCAGAGGAGCTAAAAAACAATCTAAAACAAAAAAACTATCTAAAACCAGTTTTCCTGAGTGACACCGACTCAGAAGTCGCCCTATCAAAGCTTTATGAGCTCACCCAGTTATATTCGACTTTCGAAGAAGCCGTGGTAACTCTCTCTGAACTACTCGAGGGATCATTTACCATGGCAATCATTTCAGAAAAAGATTATGACAAGATTTTTGTCATCAAACAAGGATCACCACTGGTCCTTGGCTTTTCTGATGTCGGGGCTTTCCTAGCCTCAGATGCCTTTGCTATCCAATCCTACGCGAAAAAATTGCTGTTTCTGGAAGATGGTGACGTCGGAATACTAAGTCATAATTTTTATCAAGCACTAACAGGGGTATCAGGTTCTCTCAAGACACAACCAGGCCAAACCTATCATGATCTTAATCTAACTAGCTTTTCATCATCTGAAGACGATGATGATCTTGGTGACGCTCCCCATTACATGTACAAAGAGATTTATGAACAGCCTCGAGTTCTAAGTCAGTTAGTATCTCGTTTCCTCGCGCCGAACTCACACTCTCTGAATCACACAGAACTCGGACTCACTAAGCTCAACCTGAATATGATCACCCACATTCATATTGTCGGTTGTGGCAGTGCATTTTATGCCGGTCTGTTAGGGGCACTCGCCTTAGAAGGAGAAGCCGGTATTCCTTGTGGGGTGTCTCAAGGAAGCGAATATAGATATCGATCTCCTATTATTACCCCCCATACCCTAGTCATTGCCGTGTCCCAGTCTGGTGAAACCGCAGATACTTTAGCATCAGTAAACCATGCCTTAGATGCTGGGGCTCAGGTGCTGGCTATTTGTAATGTTGAGTATTCCTCCCTTAGTCGGACAGCTACATCATCTCTTCTCACCCGTGTCGGCAGCGAGATTGGAGTAGCATCATCAAAAGCGTTTACGGCCCAAGTACTCTCTCTTTACCTGTTAGCTTTAGAGTTTGGCACTATTAAAGGCATCCCTGTGCCATTTCCATCCCAACAGCTTAGTCAACTAAGAACCGCCCTCGAGCAAACTTTAGACCTTGAACAAAATATTAAAATCATTGCCAGTAAAATTGCTGGTGAAAAAAGCTGTTTGTTTATTGGTCGGCACACGGGAGTGGCTGTTGCTTGTGAAGGCGCCTTAAAACTCAAGGAAGTTTCTTATATTCATGCCGAAGCCTATCCAGCTGGAGAATTAAAACATGGCCCTCTTGCTCTCGTAGATTCTCAGATGTATCTCATCGCTATCGTGCCTAAAGATAATCATTACACAAAAATGTTATCAAATATTGAGGAGGTTTGTGCTCGAGGTGGCAAGGTGATTGCCGTATGTACAGAAGAGAAGGACACTCGTCTCACTGGTTTATGCCAGCACATTATCAGTGTGCCAACACTCGCCTCTCCTTTGCTGCAAAGCTTATGCTGTACCATAGCTTTACAGCTACTCGCCTATCATGTGGCTGTTCATTTAGGTCACAATGTTGATCAACCAAGAAATCTAGCTAAATCAGTAACTGTTGAATAAGATAACCATGACCCATCAATTGTCACCGAAATTTCTCCGCAGTGCTAACCTTAATCTAAATCATGAAGTCTGGATGAGTTTTGCTTTGTCTTTGGCGAAAGGTGCCTCATCATCTAAGTTAGTCACTGACGTACCTATTGGCGCTGTTATTATCTATTTACATACCTCAGAAGACCGTTACACCGGTCGATCATCTCTTCTAGCCACTGGTAGTAATCAAAAAGAACTTTTACAAAAACCCACGGCCCACGCTGAAATCATCGCTATTGAACGGGCCTCAGCCATCCTTGGCTCATGGCGACTCAGTCACTGTGTTTTATATACCTCCATTGAGCCGTGTCTTATGTGTGTGGGGGCCATTATCCAGTCGCGAATTCCCTTAGTCGTCTACGGTGCTCAGAATAAAAAATTTGGCGCTCTTGGTAGTCTTAATAACACACCAAAAAGCAACCATAAATTTACTTACATTCAAGGAGTGAAAGAGCAAGAATCACAAGAGCTCATGCAAAACTTTTTTGCTACTAAAAAATCTCTCAATGCCAAAGACAACCAAGAATATCAGGGAAAGTGACCCGTGTTTCTTACGATTTTGATAAATAGGGATTATGAGAGACTGTCCCCAGATCATTAGCCTGCTCGCAAGCCGTCACAAACAACATAACGAAAAACTTCCTACCATTCCTGACTTTTTCGCTTAATCTGTATAGATATATTTAAGCGATATAATAAACAACAGTAATGGAGCTCTCCTATGGTTAGCACTGTTTTAGTGTTGTTATGTTTTATTTTCACGTCATGCCGTTTAGTCTACTCGGGTGCCATAGACCTCATGGAAGGCCCTATGCCATATAACAAGAAAACATCTTGGACCAATGATGAAAACTGTTTCGCATGGAGTTTTTATCCTGCCACCACTCTTCATAACATGGTGGCAGGTACCAAAAATTAATGCCGAAAGAGAGGTTACAGGAAATTCTTGATTATATTATTGAACAAGAAGGTGGTACATGTTCAAGGGAGCTACTTTATCAAACTCCTTGT
>JAPOQT010000248.1 GCA_026710525.1 Pseudomonadota bacterium | reverse complement strand
TTATCGTGGCTTGTTAAGCTTGTTGGTGGGCTTGAAAGTAAAAATCAAGCTTATGAGAGGTATCAATATTTGACGACAAAACATCTTTCATAGACCGACTTGCCAAAATAAGGCAGTCGTAATGTAAATGGCACAAAAATAACCACAGAATGTTTTAGACAGCCTATTTTTGCTGCGGCTGGATGGTGATCGGTGCGAAATACAATATCACCTTGACTAATAGTCATGCGATATTTTAAATAAAAACCTTGAATTCTTTGTTGTATTTTAACTGGGTCGACTAATTGACTGATATCATCTTTTTCTGAGTATTGGAAATGAATGGTGGCAACAAGACTTATGATACTTGGCCAGGTGATATAGAGGAGCAGGACAATAGAAGGGAGAACGTAGAGACTCCTTCGCACTAAAGACAAGGAAAACGACTTGAGCGCTGATAAGCTTAGTTTGAATCCGAGTATCTTGCTTGATTCCATAAGACCTCTGGGTGCTGATAATGTTTGTTGATTATTCTGCTCAAGACAAAAAACCAATCGCTAAGCCGATTGAGGTATTGCAGTAATTCTTGTCGGACGTTTTCCTGTTGAGCTAGATGGACAAGAGAGCGTTCAGCTCGCCTTGACACTGCTCGACAAATATGGGATTTGCTCCCGAGTGGATGACCGCCAGGGACAATAAAATTCTTTAAATGCTCAAGGTCACTATTCATGGTGTCTATTTCTTGTTCTAGCCTCAACGAGGAAGATGCGCGGAGGTAACAAGGGGAATAATCGGTGATTGGTTTATCTTCCGGAAAAGATAGTTCGCCACCGATATCGAAAAGTTCTTGTTGGATCGTCTGGCACATTGATTGATAGGTCTTTGGGAGATCATAAGCAAGTGCGTGACTTACGAGATCACCCACAAAACAACTGAGCTCATCGATATCACCATAAGCTTGGATGCGGATATGGTCTTTTGGGACTTTGGCGCCACCAGTAGCTAATTGAGTGTGTCCTTGATCTCCTGTTTTGGTGTAAATTTTTGTCAGTCTCACGTATTTGCCCTAAACAAATGTTAGCTCTTTCCTTTGACGGCTGTGGCTGTTGATGGAGCTCGGTCCTGATTCAGGATGGTTCTGAGTTTAATAGATGGATTAAAAGAGATAACGCGCCGAGCAGATATCTCTAAACTCGCCCCTGTTGATGGGTTACGTCCAGGTCTTGGTTTTTTATCTCGCACGGTCCAACGCCCAAAGCCAGAAATTTTTACTGACTCACCATCTTCCAGCTTGATTTTAATCTCTTCAAGGATCATTTCGAGTAATTCTTTTGACTCTCTCAGAGAGTAACCAGTTTTTTTTTGAATGAGTTCGGTAAGAACGCTTTTGGTGAGTGTCATGTATACTCCTTTAATATTGGCACAGTTTAGTGTAGACGCAACAACATGGCTATGGTGAGTGTCCAGTGAGGGCGGTTAAAACTCATAACCGAAAAATTTATTCACCCTATATGCTTACTCTTACTATAACACAAATCATCATCGGTGGTTATCAGGTTTTATACACTGATTATGATATTTCCTTAATATCGGAAGAACGGGATAATTTTATAGGTTTTTTATTAATTTTTTGCACGCATCAAAAGCAAGTAAAATCAAGAGGTGGTTTAACACTTTTGTTTTTCATGAGCATCCTAGGGTTAAGAAGATCCTACTATAATATAGAGATCCACCTGAAATCGATGATATATGGCATTACCACATGGAAGTCTCAGAGAGATCTGTGGATTCAAACCTTTAAAGAGCAAAGATATAAAGTTTTCTGTAGGCGAAGGACAGGTCATAGTTATGGAAACCCCCATACTTCAGCTGGAAGCAGGAAGTGGTGAGGGGGTTTTGCCGGGCGTTGAAGAAACCGTGTCACTTTTTAGACCCGACAGTTGAGTGTTAGATGTGACTTTATTTTGTCGAGTCATACTTGACATTGAAAATTATGATGATAACTTTGTTGTCATAAGAGTGCTAAAGACCTATTTCGGCTACGGCTGTCAGGTGGGTAAGAAATAACTGTTATGATTGACTATGAATTGAAAACACCATATGTTATGCTCTGTCCTAACTTGTTAGTGAAAGAGTAATGTGTGGCTATTTTGCGAGTGACGCCCACTCGCTGTAGACAAAAATTAAGATTAAGAGTTTGATATTTTGATATCATAAAGTAGATGAAAGAGGACCAGGATGCTTGAGATTGCTAACTTGACTAAAACTTACCAAGGGGTGAAAGCCCTAGATAACGTAAGTTTTTCGGTAAATAAGGGGCATGTCGTCGGTTTTTTGGGAGCCAACGGTGCTGGCAAAACGACGACTATGGATATTATCTGTGGTTGTATTGGTAGTGACAAGGGCCATGTCAAAATATGTGGTTATGATATTTTAGACGAACCAATACAGGCAAAAGAGAAAATAGGATATCTCCCCGATGTTCCTCCCCTTTACCGAGATATGACTGTGAAAGAGTCTATTACCTACGCGGTTAGGCTTAATGGTGTGGCTAAAAAAAGCGACAAAAACAAAAAAGCATCGGTGACCCAGCGTGTGACCGACATGATATCAATGCTTGCTCTCAGTGATGTTAGTCACAAACTAGTTGGTTCATTATCAAAAGGTTACAGGCAAAGGGTGGCTTTAGCACATGCCCTGGTTCATGACCCTGAGGTCTTAGTGCTTGATGAGCCCACCGAGGGTCTCGATCCTAGACAAATTGCTCAAATTAGGGACATTATTCTTTCTCTGAAAGAAGACAAGGCGATTATTCTATCATCCCATATTTTGCAGGAAGTTGAGAATCTCTGTGATCAGCTGGTGATCATTGATAAAGGTAAGATTGTGACGACGGGTGATTTTGAAGATATTGCCAATAAGTTTGCAGGACACTCCTATGTACTTTCGGTCCGTCATTACCAAGATGACCTATTGGGTCAGATTGAAGGACTTTCCTGTGTGTCAAAAGCGAGTAAAGATGATAAGAATCATATTCAGTTTGATTTGGAAAAACCAGAAGCACTTGATGATGTGGCGAAATTTGTTCTGGATAAAGGTTTGGGTATTAAAAAACTAGCTCCAGCAAGTTCGAGTTTGGAAGGTATTTTTCAAAATGTGACATCTCAAAAGCAATGATAGTGGTAGTAACAAATGTTATTATGGCTGAAGTAAGGCTGATTGACTTTATTTATTTCACTTAATTATAAGGACTCACTGTGCTTGCAAGTTGGCTCATAGCGGCGAAAGATTTTAAGTCCGGGTTTTCGACCCCGAGAACAGGCGCTCTTATTTTCTTCTTATTAGGTATTAGTGCGATATTTTTCGCTACCTTTGTTCAATCATTTGTCGCAGCTTCTGCGCAAAATCCCATGGGCATGGGTGGTGGAGGCAATACACCACCGATTCAGGAGTTGATTAAAGGATTGATTTATAACCTCCAATTTTTGCTTGTCTTGATCCTTCCTGCAGTAACTATGGGAGCTTTTGCCGATGAGCTAAAAACTCAAACCATTCGTTTCCTGCAAACAGCACCAATATCGTCATGGTCAGTGGTATTTGGTAAGTATCTATCTCGTTTTTTTACTCTGCTTTTTGCTGTTTTACTGTGTTCTGTTTTCCCACTTTATTTTGTGATCTACGGTAATCCAGAGCCTATGGCAACTCTTGTCGGCTATCTTGGGCTGATGTTGCTTATTTCGTATCAGGTGGCTTTTGGTATTTGGGTGTCGAGTTTAACTTCACAACAGTTCTTAGCTTTTCTGTTTACCATGCTCGGGATTTTTACGTTCTTTATCTTAGATTTTGTAGCTCCTAAGATAGCTGGATCAGGTGTTTTAAGTAATGTTCTCCAGTATCTCGCCCCCCTGAGTCATTTTGAAAGTTTCTTAAATGGTGTGATTTCGGTTGAAGATGTGTCTTATTTTGTGTTGATGACTATATGTTTTTTATTTTTTGCTAACGTTTCTTACGATTCGAAGCGTTGGAGGTGATAGGCTTGCATAACGGATTTTTACTACTACCTTTCGTAACTTTGTTAATAACAGCCCTCACAGGGTTGTTAAGTAAACTGTTTACTCATCTACCATGGATTCCGTGGGTTGGCTATCTGTTAGCTCTTGGTGTGCTTGCTGCATGGGTGGTAGCAGATTTTGAGAACTTTAAAGCATTCTTTAAGCGTAAAGGTTTAAAGTATGGTGCTAGCTCTGGCGGTATGGTGTTGATTATTTTGGCGGCACTTGTGATCCTGGCTTATGTGACTCAAACCGATACTCTGAATAAGCGGGTTGATGTCACCAAAAATAAAGTAAGTTCTCTGTCACAGTCGTCTATCGATGTGGTTAAGACATTTAAAGACTCCGAGGAAAAAGTTAAGATCACCGGTTATTTTATGAGTGCTGAGGTCAGAAAGAACTTTGATCGCCTGGCTAAATTGTATAAAGAGTTTGGTGCTCCTCTTGATATTACTTATGTTGATCTCATGAGGAACCCTGAAAAAGCTGTGGCTGCTAAGTTGACCAATGAAAACACAGCTATGTTTGACTTTGGTGGTCGGCAGTCAGAGATTACGACTTTTTCTGAAGAAGAAATCACCAATATTTTGCTGAATATTAAAAAAGAAGGCACTAAGACTGTGTACTTTACTCGTGGTCATGGTGAGCCTTCAGTGGCTGCTTCTGATCATGCTGGATTCTCTTTAATGAAAGAATTACTGGGTAAGCAGAAGATTACGGTTAAAGACTTATCTTTATTTGAATCGGCTAAGATTCCTGAAAATGCTGACTTGGTAGTTGTTGCCAATCCGGCATATGATTTTAAAGAGGCTGAAACGACTTTTCTTGATAAGTATTTGCAATCAGGTGGCGCTGTTGTTCTGTCGGTTAAGGCTGCGGTATCATTACCGGTACTTAATGATTGGGCTAAAAAATACGGTCTGCAATTTGGCAATGATGTGCTTCTATTACATCCAAAAGATATACGAGCTACATTCCTAGGTCGAGGGACGACTATGGTCTCGAAGTTCGACGGCATGAGTGAGATTACCAAGAAATTTAGTGCTGAAGGAGCATCGGGTGGTGGTGCGTCACTCCAGTTTAGATTGACTCGGACTGTGAATAAGGTGCCTGATGATGAGAGCAAAGACTACGCTGTTGAGATTCTAGCTGAGTCAGATAAGAATATGCTGCGTTATGATGGTATTATGACGGAAGCAGATTTATCTCCTCTCAATCAAGACAATGCTATTTTTGGCCAGCATCATGGGGTTGTAGGTATTTCTCGATTGTTAAAGTCTGATTCTTCAACAACAGATGATAGTGATAAGGATGATAAAACTAAACTCGGTAAACTGGTGTTAGTTGGATCAAATGATGTCTTTAGTAATCACGGTATGAACGCGCCGGCTAACAGAGATTTTATGGGTTCACTTGTGTCGTACATGATCAGAGATAAAAACTTTGTCTCTATTCCTCTGAGAGAATATGAAAAAGGTGACATTAATATGTCATCAACATCTTCTCAGTTTGCTTATAGCTTTATTGTACTTATTTATCCCTTTCTGTTCTTGGGAGCAACAATCCTATATTGGTTAGTAAGAAAGAGGAAAACTGCGTGAAAATCAAAGGCCTAGTTCTTTCTGGACTACTTTTGGCTACTGCTTTAGGCTTGCTTTGGTATGTCCGTTATGATGAGAAAAAAAGTTTGACCGAAGACACTTCTGGAC
>JAPOQT010000247.1 GCA_026710525.1 Pseudomonadota bacterium | reverse complement strand
CTCACCATTCCGCCAAAGGCTTTGGTAACCACTTCGGTCATCTGAGGAGTTAAGGATATTTCAGGGACCAGCAAGAGAACCTGAGCTGTTTTTTGTCGTTGCAGCAGGTCACAGATGGTATGGAGATAAATCTGGGTTTTTCCACTCCCTGTGACACCAAAAAGCAGCCATGGCTTGTGAAAGCCACGGAACAAATCACACTTTATTTGCTCGAAAACTTTTTTTTGACTCACTGTTAGGGGATGAATATTGTTTTTTGCCTGCGTAAGCAAATCAGTTCCACTAACAGACGAGAGTTTTTGTGGCGACATTTTATCATCTATCTGTTTGCTTTTTGGTGGACGAAATTCCTCTAAAATAGCCTGACTGCCAAGGAGCTCTCGTAACAATTTTGCCCCATTCTTATTCTGCTCCTGACATAAAGAGGATAATTTTTTCAGAAACGTTTGCTTTCTCAGCTGTTTTCTTTTTAAAAAGATTTTCGTCACTATCTCTTGGTGAGGGTGATGATCATCTAGCTCAGGATGAACAACAAAGGACCAGCAAGACTGGTCCTTGGCACCATAGGATTGAATCGATTTCAGCACGTCACCTAATGGGTGAAGGTAATAATTCGAAAGAAAGTAGGCAAACTCCATCATATTTTTCGAATAGAGGGGTGTGGTGCTGACAACTTTGCTAATGGATTTGAGTTGATTCGGCGGAGCAGTGAGCTTAAAAAGACGTTCTGGATAACTAACAATCGCACCAAGACAAGTCCCTCGACCAAATGGTACCTGGACACAAACCCCTTCTTCCAGATCACCATCATGTAAATAACTGAAGATGTGAAATGGTGGCTGAAATATAGCTACATGATAGGTAATGAGTGATGACACCATAGTTGTCTTGCTTTATTTTGTTTAGTGACTATACGCTGGACATTGGGTAATGTCGTTTATTGATCAACCAGATTTGCCATGCTTCTCACACAGACACACTTAGAGTACAATAACTTGGGGATATGCTACAAGGGTGTTGATATTCTTAAGGCTGATATCTGCACTTGAAATTTCACGAGTTTTTGATTATGATCTATTTTCTCTGTTTCAGGAAACAGGGTTTATCTTTCACGGGGCTTAATGATACTCTTGCTGAACCAAAAACAGTTACTAGTAAGAAAAATAAAGGAAGATAAGGAAGATATAGTAGAAAAAAATAAGAAATGTGATAAGATCACTTTACGGCTTGTTGAATTGATCAGCTGTGTTTTATCAACGAGTCAGAGGTCCACGGCTAATGTGGATTTGACATACATGGGAGATCGGGGTGACCTTTTTTCAGTCACCGACCATGATGAGTGATCACAGATAGCCGTCACAACTGACACTCGATAATTGTGTATATTTTATTCGACCACTATTTAAGGACCTTTTATGGCCACTGGATTTGTTAAAAAGCGTAAGCGCTATTCCATGAAGCGTAAGCGTATAATCGATAACTCAATGATTATTGATTATAAAAAACCAGACGTATTAAAGAAGTTTATTACCGAGCGCGGTAAAATTATTCCCAGCAGGGTTTCGGGAGCGACTCATAGTCAGCAATTAGCTATTATGAAGGCGGTCAAAAGAGCCAGGTACTTGGCGTTGATTCCTTCTTCTGTAGCTCATGAGAAGGAAAAGGGATTTGTTGGTGAAATGTCTGATATTGCTCAAGCATTTACCGCAAGTAATTTTCGACATAGTGCTGCTGAATCCCAGAAGAAATCTCTTGACGCTGTTAAAAAAGATTCTGATACCCTCACAACTGGTGATGACGAAAATAGTCATAAGATTGCTAGTGATACCTCTCAGCCTCAAGTTGAGATTATCAGCACTCAAAAAGCAAAAGATCAGAATGATAAAACCACAGAGACTGATGAGACTGAGGTGGTCTCATCTGTGTCCACGGAAGATGATGGTAAAGATCATGAACATGAAGAAGGAGAAACGTAAGTGTCTCGAACATGTGATTTGACAGGCAAAAGGTTTCAAGTAGGTTACAGGGTATCTCATAGTCATATTAGGACGAAGCATAGATTTGGTGTGAATCTACAAAAGAAACGCTTTTGGTCCTCTGAGAAGCAGAGGTTTTATACTTTTAAAGTAGCTGCGTCTACCATGAGAAGCATTGACAAAATAGGGTTTGATGCTTATGCTCGTCGCAATGGTCTCAAGCTATCCTAATAGAAATACACCAGTTGTTTAGTGGGTAACAGATGATAGATTTATGGCTCTAAGGAGATCGAAATTTTGGGAAAAGATGATAATCGTTTAACGCCTCTTGTTAAGAGAAGGAGAGCACAAAAGAAGAAAAAACAGAAGGAAAAAGCTTTGTTAAGTGCTCGTCTCGAACTCCATGAGAAGGCAGAAAAAGATCGTGGGATGAAACCGGTCAAAACTCTGAAGTCTGTGAAGAGACCAAAAGAGAAAAAAAACATGGCTCAAAGTTAATTTCTTTTATTAAGTAACCTCCTTTAAATGGGAGGTGATACTCAGTTGACAAGTCAGAAAATATGACATATTAATACATCAAAGGTATACACGTTATGGCTCATCACCAATCAGCAAAAAAACGAGTTCGTCAAAGTACAAAGAGACGTGCTCAGAATCGTGCTTACATGTCCTCACTCAGAACTTCTCTAAAAAGGCTCCATGATGGTATCGAGCAGAAAAAATCTGGTGAAGACACAACTACTCGTGAAGAACTTATGAAGCTATTCCGTCACAGTCAGTCTCTTCTGATGAAGTGTGTGACTAAAAAACGGTTAAAGAAAAACAATGCTTCACGGCGCATCCAACGTCTTGCTAAGCGAGTTAAATCTGTATTGGTATAATTATCCCATTCTGTCTTCGAAGTATAACTTGGCGTTATGAGATAGGGAGCTGGTTTATAAAAAAAAGATTCTTTGCTTGTTAACAAAACCACTACCCTAGCCCATTTGAACCATTTTGTTGAATATTTCATTATGAATTAATCTGATTTGGTATTTGCTTATCTTAGACGGCAAGATCACGACAGATCCGGTGAATCCCAAACTATGGAGCAAGATTCAATATTCTTAAAGGCACAACTAAGCCAAATCCATGCACTTCTTGATTAATATGGCAAAGATTTTACCACAGAGATGAT
>JAPOQT010000246.1 GCA_026710525.1 Pseudomonadota bacterium | reverse complement strand
CGTTACAAAGAAGGTATTTTAGCGTTATTTCCCTATGAGTCTTCTTTTACTCAAGCGTTTAAAGCCCTGAGTAAAGACAGTGCTTTTAGTGGTATGGTTGCTTATGCCCCGACTTCGTATCATAGTTTAATGGTGGCAGTAGAAGAGGAGTATGGACAGAGTCCTGTGAGATGGCTCACACTTATTGGTGGCATAATAGGTTGTGCAGCCGGCTTTCTCATGCCTGTTCTCATGGACTATGATTGGCCTTTAGTAGTTGGTGGTAAAACAGCAGGACTGGATTCGGTGATCCCGAATGTGATTTTTATGTTTGAATTCTTTATTTTATTTGGGGCGTTAGCGACGATTTTAGGCATGCTTTGGTTTGGCCGGCTAGCTAACCCTCGTGCTCAAATTATGGATCCTCGAATCACAGATGATCATTTTGCTTTTTTTGTTCCTCATATTCATCTTGATTCTCCTCAAGTATCCCGTTTAAAAGATTTTGGAGCCTCAGAAATCAAAGTGATCGCTACCCCTTAAATCAAAACCGTTAAAGTTTATTGTTGAAATTAAGAGTGACCAAATGTCAAGATTAACACCGTTAAGAATTCATCATATTCAGATCATCATGATCCTTGTCTGGTTAACCGTCACCTCATGTAAACAACCTGATGACACAAAGTGGCAATATACACCTGATATGGCTGACAGCCCTGTGCCTAAGGCGCAAATGTACCCCTTAGACCCACCTGATGGCTCAGTAGCAACAACGGCTCTTATTTACTCAGCGAATGAATTCGATGCCGAAGAAAATTTTAGGGATGATTACTTTAAACCACCCGAATCTAGAGAACAGTTTTTTCAAGTAAGAGGAGAGCAGTTGTATGCAACTTTTTGTCTTCACTGCCATGGTCCTCAGGGTCGTGGTAATGGATCCATGACCGATGTTTTTCCGAGGTCCCCTGACCTTACTGACCCGATATATGTTGAGAGAAAAGATGGTTTTTTCTTTCACAAAATCACCTTTGGTGGTTTAATGATGCCTTCTCTCGGACATGCGATATCAGATATTGAACGTTCGATGATTATTTTTCATATTCGAGAGCTACAAAAAGCCAGAGAAAAGAGAGATAATCCAGATCAGTAAAGGGAAGTCATAGCTATTTAAGGAAGTTAATCATATGAAATCTGCAGATGTTGATCCTCTTGTTCGTTGGTACGAGCGTCGCAACGAGTTTTTTTTTAAACCTTCACTTTTACTACAATGTGTTCTGATCGCCCTTTTTGTTTTTGGCTCTAGTTATTTTGTTTATAGTTTTTCAACAGATCCTAAAAGGGCATGGGGTGCGCTGCTTTGTAATAACTTATTTTTTTTCTTATTATCCCTCGGTGGTCTGGTTTTTGGTCTTATTCAAGATGCATGTGGTGCCGAGTGGTCAAGGCCAATCAAACGCTATCATGAAACGTTTGCTGTTTTCTTTTATGTGAGTTCCTTGATTTTTTTAGTGGTCCTTACTGCCATCAAATTAGATTTTATGCAAGCGCGAGAGGTTTACTCATGGATTGCTAATCCTCATATTCTCGATCATTTTCCAGGTAAAAACCAGTGGCTTGTTGAGGACTTTTTCTTGGTCCGAGTTGTTGGTTACCTGATTCTTATGGCAGCTGTGGTGTGGTGGGCTCAATGGCAAATTTACCTGCCAGACAAAACTTTTCTCGCCGGTAACCTCGGTGATACTCGTCGTCTTGCTCAGAGAGCGAGTGATCGCCTAAGGTTTTGGTCATCCCCTTGTCTTTTTTTCCTGGGAGTGATCTTTTCAGGGTTTGTTATCGACGTTTACATGTCGTTAGCTCCCCTGTGGTTTTCTACTTTGTGGGCTGGTTGGCTGTTTGCGACTTTGATCCAAATATTATTATGTGTTACAGCTCTCACCATGTTTGTGGTTAAAAAAACCTCGGCAGGATCCTTAATCAGCCAAAGTCAATTTCATGATATTGGTAAGCTTTTACATGGTTTTTCAGCGTTCTGGGCTTATCTCACCTACGCCCATGTTTTAACATATTGGTATGGTAATGTTCCTGAGGAAACAGAGTATTTTCTCCACCGGCTCCATGAGCCTTGGCAAACAATGATGGTGATCACGGCACTCTGTGCGTTTGTGGTGCCATTCATTGTCTTGATTCCGAAGGCAGCTAAATGGACGTGGTGGGTGATGGTACCACTGTCATGTTTGATTTTAGCGGCCCAATGGCTTGCCCATGTGGTTATTGTGCAACCACAAATCGTGACTCATGATCAGGCTGACAAACTTTTTTTCCCTGGGGTAGAAATCGCTGGATTTATCGCATTTTCTTCACTATTTGTCTGGTGTTTTTACCTATGGGGCAGACGTCATCTAATGGTGTCGTTGCATGATCCGATGTTGCACAAATATTTAACATCAT
>JAPOQT010000245.1 GCA_026710525.1 Pseudomonadota bacterium | reverse complement strand
GTTTTCAAAGAGCGTGACAAACATGGTTCGTCATTAGGGTTATGTAGTATAAGTGCGCTTTTCTAAAAAAGCAAGCATAAAATCACATTATTTATTTTATGGCGATTTTTGGCTGGTCCTACCTAGCTCATGAACCCCGTAAGTATTGATTGTAACTGTATCACTATGGTTGTGTCACATGTTGAATGCAACATTAGCCTAGTAAGTCACTCAGATCACCGGATAGACCTTTAAGAGTATGAGATATACCCCATAAGCTATAACCATACAACCCCCAACTATCTTAGTTGATGCTGGTTTTTTCCAATCATCAAACATGATGCCAACCAGCACTAGGACGCTTAACCCAAGCACAGTGGGCACATGAATATTTTTCAATCCTTGTTCAATATGAGATAGGGGCGAGATAGTCGTAGCTATCCCAAGGACAAGAAGGGTGTTCATAGCATTGGAGCCAACCACATTGCCTAAAACAAGTTTAATGCGCCCCTTTTTCACAGCCGCCAGGGACGATGCTAGCTCCGGCATAGAACTACCCAGTGCGATCACCGTTAAACCAATAAGACTGTCGGAGATATTAAATGCTGCGGCTAGTTCAGTAGCGCATATAACAATAACTTCGGCGCTAAGGAGAAGAAACCCCAAAAACGCGAGCAGAAGAACGCCATCTTTCCAAGTCACCGGCTTATGGCTTTGACCTTTTTCGCCTTCATGGCTTTGCTGGTATGAATGATTTTGATATTTTTCTGAGTTATGATTAAAAAATAGCTGATGACAAAGAAAAACGATAAACAAACCAAGTAGTATCACTCCCTCTGCTCGACTCAGGGTGGTATCAGATACAAAGAAATACAGTATGAGAGAGATAGCGACGAGAAAACCAGCTTCTTCTTTAAAATCACTTAAATCTTTAATTTTCGACGACAGGGCAATGCTCACCCCCAATACGAGGGCAATATTAGCTATATTAGAGCCAATGACACTTGACAAAGCCAAGAGAGAATCACCTGATAAAGCTGACGACACTCCCACACTCAGTTCTGGTAGTGATGTGCCGAAGCCAATCACCACAGCGCCAATAATAAACGGTGGCATCCGCAGAGAAGAGAAGATGTCGAGGGACTTATCAATGAAGTAGTCGGCACTCTTCAGTAAGATGAATAATCCAACGACTAAGCCGATTGATAAAAGAATAGGATGAATTATGGTCTCCTTAGTCCGAATCAGGTGTTCAAATGGTGTGTTAAACTTTAGGCTAACGTCTTTTGGTGAGATCAACTAGCCATAGAGATGATCTCTGATAGTAAAGTGAAAATAATTATACCAATTAATACTCATTAAAAGGATCAATGGTTGGATTTGCTGTCAATGATTCTCAGAAAAATGCTAAAGGTTGCTTCGGGTAAGATCATGTCGCGACTAGGTCTTGGCTTTTTGTGGGTCTTTAGCTTAGTTTATTTCGCACCCCAAGGCAAGGCTTTTGATATAGAGGTTCATAACCTTCTGATTAAGCAACAGTCTTCAACGAATGAGCATAGAAACGACGGGGTAGTGGTCACGGCTGACCTACTTGCTGCTTTCTCTATTAGCGAGCTCAGTCAACTATACGTGAGGAGTGCGGTTACATATAATCAAAAGGATCAGGGGGTTTTTCCTGTTGGAGTTAATTTAGGTCTGCGTTACGCAGGACGCCCTTTTACTCGCAGAATGACACCATATCTTTCAGGCTCCGTCGGTTTTCATCAGTCCACTAGCACGTGTCAGCCACAAATCAACCAACCTATATCATGTATTCAAAGAATTGTTAGCTCTCGCATCGGTATAGGGCTCAAAGCGAAGTTCAACCCCAGATTATTTATGCTCCTTGAGCTAAGTATTATGAATGCCCCGCTATTTGGCTATATTACCTATCAAGACAATCATTCTACCACTTACTATGGCTTTAAGTTAAGCACCGTTACCGTGGCATCCACATCACAGTTACGCCTCGGTTTTGGCATTAGGCTTAAGTAACTTGCTTTATGAGGATTTTCGTATTTTTGCAGGATGAGTTGTTTTAAGCTGAGCTACTTTTTGCCTTTTCGCCTGGGTCAGCGGATGATCTTTTAGTGATACAACCTCACAAAGACCTGCTAAATTATGTTTTCTTATCCTAACCATGTTGTCTATTAATTCACCTAGTTCATCGATATCAAAAGGCTTACTAAGAAAGCCGTCGAACTCTGTGAGTATGTCTTCTTCATCAGATTTGACAAAAGGCATTCCTGATATGCAGGCCACAGGTATTGTATGGTCGTACTTCTTCACTGCTTTCATGAGTGAGTATCCATCGCTTTGCGGTAGATCATAATCGGTGATAATCAAATCTATGGGGTACGTCGTTATTAGCTTCACCCCTTCTTTCTTGGTGCTAACAACCACCACAGAAGAAAATGTATTACCTAGATGTATTTTAAAAAACTTCAAAATAGAACGATCATCATCCACAACCAACATATTCATTTTTTTTATTACCGTGCCACTCATCATTGATACCGCCTATACCTAATTCATCTTTGCCAGGCTCTATTAACACTAACAAAACCACTAATGATCTTCACGACGATTCCTGAAAAAAACTGGGAAATCAAATTTCTTGTTAATATATCAATATGTTATGGGAAGATAACTTTTTTTGCCATGAGCCTCATTCGCAGCGTTACTCATACTCTTATGCTATAGCCATGCTGGTGTTCCTCGAGTCATTAAGAAAAGCTTGGCTTTCTTCTAACACCTAAGGTGGAGCTGACGAGGGCAATAGAGCATGTTACTGGCTTGGGTGTTACAATTATAGCCCATTACCATGGGAAGGTAAATTCAGGCGATAATGAGGGTGTTTGCTTCGCCGCTGCTAGCAAAACCTACAGTGGCTCACTAGTGCTTAGTAGTTGAAATAACCACCAATTGACGGCGGTATGACCGCAAAGCGAGAATATATAAAGCGTTTTGGGAACTTAATAAAGCTTTCCGTGGTCGAGTACATGTGCTGATTAACCTGGGTTACCCGTTTATCCTTCATAAACCAGGTAAACAGTTTACTCGTGACATCAAACATATTCCCGGAGACTGGCAAAGAGGATATGCCGTTTTGCCCAAGTAGGGTCATTGAATGAATAAACCTGAGGTAATCTGATTGTCCGCGGAGAGGGTATACCCAGTCGCGGAATTCCTCACGGGTTGAATCATAAACAGCTGCCGATTCGAATCGAGGACTAGCAAAGCGATAGGTCTCCACACCCACAACATGACCCCCAGTCATCTCTAGATCATTATGGCTGTCGTCACCGACGGGCGGCTGCTCTTCAGTACAAATAAGATATCCAATCGATAAGCTGTGCTCTATATTGTCCAGAAACTCTTCTAAAAACGGCACAACGTCACTGTGGTAATCAAGTGTACCGGCATAAAATGTCCTCGACTTAATACCATCCCTAACAGCGGCAAAATGCTTCATTGAAAAATATGGATCAAGACGTAAGGTTAGACAGTATTTTGGTTGTTGAAAGTGGAGATTCATTTGCACCGTTGTCCAGTGAGAGTAATGGGTCATACCACCACCAAAGTCGTCTCGATTAGTGACCTCATACTCTCCCATCATGGTGAAGGTGTAACCGGCTGCTCCAGCAAAAAAGCCTGACAGATTTTTAATTAAGCTAAAGAACGAACCAAGAACATCCACATGGGCTGAACTATAAAACGATAAGTTGTTTCTCATACCAGACGCATTCTTTTGAGAAAAATGGAGTACATCAACACCAGCATCCTTAGCGCTTACCTCGACCACAGGACCTTTAAGGTGGTGAATCGCTGAAACAGAGGATAGATCAGGCTGCGCTAAAGGTTTATTCTCGCCAAAACCATGGATGCATTGTCTCCTAATATTTTGAAAATCCGTATCCATGACATGAAATGATTCACCATATGGGCCAAAAGCAAGGTTAGAATTATCGATATAAAGTTGTTTTCGTTTCTTATGAAAGAGTCTGACAAAGTCACTCGACCATATGTTGCACAACTTACGTACCAGATCATTAAGGCGATTGCCTGGTTTATTCCATACGATGTTCTTCATTTCATCGAGAGAAATATCAAAATTTCGTTCGCCGATGGACGTGTCAAATCTCTCTGCGAACTCGTCATAGTTAAGACTAAGGTTAGTACTGGACTCTCGCAAACATGAGCCACTCTCGACATCACACACCTTGGATAAACCCTCAGTATCTTCATCTTCTTTGTCATGGAAGTTAACGGTTGAGTAGGGCTTGTCATCAAGGGAGAGGTAAAGGGCGTGCATTTTTGTGAGATAATCTGAATCAAGAGAATTAAGATGAGTGATATATGGGTGGGCTACTTGCCATTTAGCCACAGTCTGTTTCACCTGATTAAACGACTTAAGTTCCAGCGCCTGTTCAGGTTTCCTATGATCAATCCCCATGAATGCCACTCTTTTACTCGCTTTGGCAAAGTCTTCCATAATCACAGTACGAGCTACAGGAGCCGGGGTAAAGCTTGTAGAAAGTAGTCGTTGTGAATCAGCGACGGAGCAGCTTGTTGCTTCATCGGTCACTTTATAAGGAGTAAGAACAAGGGTCATTTGACTTCTCGACCATATCATCCGAGGCTCAGGAATCGTTACTTCAAACTTACCCAAAGCCTGACCGCTTTCAACTTCAATATCAAAACTCGTCAGTGATCCAGGACATAGAGGCTGCAGTTCTTCTTCAGATTTAGCCTTATTCAGTGTGACCTTCTGCAGTGAATCAGCAACATCCACATTGTATAGAGAGCGATTAGCTAAACCCTCTTGTGGACAAGTCAAATAAACATCCAGCTTATAACAACCATTTGGCGCATCAAGGAGTCGTTCGCCACCAAAAACCTCTGATGCGTGGGATCTCACCTTAACATCCGCGACAAAGTTATATGAGTGATGAATTTGTAGCGATAAGTCACTTGCGACCTTGTAGTCAACCGGAGTGGCGGTGTCTAGTGACAGTTTTTCCACATACACTTCTGGCTTAGGCAAATTAGTGTTCTTAATCTGGTTCTCAACAAATTCAATGGAATAATCTTGGGGATTTAGGGCCATATCCATTGCCGGTTCCCAAGGTTTTAAATAAAGAGGAATATCGATGGCAAACGTTTCCTCTTCATTGGTCACGTTAAAACTTAGGAGTTGAGGCTTGCCCTGCATGTCATAAATATGAAACTCATAGGGAAATGAGTAACGTAACTGGCCATCTGGTCCCACCTTAACTTTTTGGGTGTTTGAATTATATGTGACGTAGAGATCGAGGTTTTTCACCACTTGCTCTGAATTTTTGTGAATGAGTCGAGTACTAAAGAGAAGATCATACATCATGGAAGTTGTTGAGATCTGGCTCTTACTGACAAAAGAAACTTTGGGGTCTTCAGCAAAGAATTGGAGGGCCCCCTGGGTGGCTAATTTAGCTTGTTCACCATCGTCACTCAACACAGTGCTTTGTGTACTTGCTTCCTGAAGATATTCCGAGTCTTTTGATTGGCGGACAAAAAATAGGGTTTCTTGGGCAATAAGATTATCTGACCCCCACTCGGTAGGAGATTCTATTCGAAACTTAAGCAATATATTTTCATCAGCTTGGATATCTACAGCGCTAATTTGCTCATTAATATGGATCTTACCCGACTCAATAACGAGGTCTTTTAGGGCAAGCTGTTTAATTGTTTTACTCTGAGCAATATGCTCTTCGGTGAAGCTTTTATTTTTACCAAGGGACAAGATATCAAGATAAACGTTTACTTTACCAACCAAAGGAATAAGGTTGTGAGAGGCCCCTGAAGCATCGTAAACCTCAAGGAGTGGCGAGATAATAAAACCGAGATGAACACCTTGACCACGAGCGGTTACGTTATGAGTGAACTCTTGTTTATAAACAGACTGGACTTTTAGTTGTGAGAACTTGGCATCTTTGTCGTCTGGTTGCATGGAGTCGGTTAAGGACCTCTTTTGGGCTGTGTTTTGAGAAACCCTGGTATCGCCTACAGCCATAGAAATTTTGCCTGATGGTGTTAAGCCATAGTCCTCGGAGTCGGTGAGGGGAAAGTACTCAATAAATTCTGCTGTTGTTGTTGGTCGAATACCAGTCCAAGGATTTAAAGCGTAACGGATCACCAAACGACCAGGGTACTTGCCGTTACTAGTTATTTCAAAGTTGTCTTCTGAAACACCTGACTGAGCGTAAGGGTTAAACTTAACGTTTTTGGTCCAAACAATACATCCTTCTTCATCAGATATCACATCTTTACCATCGACAGTAAATTCGTTTAGAGCCATTGTGACAAGATTAATGCGGTCTTTTAAGCATGTTTGCAGACCATAAGTTTTCTCTGAAGGAAGCATGTCGCCTTCGTGAATTTTTTCTGATACGACTTGATAAATCACTGGCGTACTAACAAAGTCATATGACTCACCAGACGCACCAGCCGGGCCGCCGCTGAAGCAACCACTGACGAGGGCTAATATGAGTAACCAAGAGCCTGTTAACAGAGGATTAATTGATAACAAGATCTGTGTAGTATGCTCTTTAGTTGTTTGTGTGTCTTTTGTATAGATAAGCATGACTTCCTCCTATTAATGACAGCATTACTGCTGTTTATCTATTCATTACGCTCTCTCTTAAAAAAGCTTGTTCGTTATTGAGAACACCACGGTTCTCGTTTTTCTTTTATAAATACTGACTCGACGAGGCTCGATAAACCAAAGATTACCTTCGACCTTCAATGAACCGTATGCACATCCAGCTGATGGGCCATGGCCGTTTGTGCCAGTAAATTCCAAATTCCTATTACTGAACTCGGCTAAAATAGCATCAGCACCTATGGAGTACCCCTTGTAACCGAAATAACACGATGTGGGCACCGGATTATTTAATTGGCGATGGTAAATCAAATCGGCCCATAGTCCATAGGACTTACCATCTTTTTCTGGGACCATAAAGTTCCGGAGAACTTCCCAACTGGACGTGAGTCGGTCCCTAGTTGTTAGTTCACCGTCAAGTTTCCAGGAGATACCTCCTGTTAGCATCTGATAATCGAGAGCGCTAGAATATCGCCCTCGAGTGACCGTATTACCTTTGACAAAATATTGTTCTGCGAGTTCAGACGGCACATCTTCAACCGCAGTTAACATCAAAGATATGGAACGCAAAAATTGACTTGACGGACCGTCAAGATCTCGACGGAGTGCCAAAGTAACCGTATAAGGAAAATTCTCTGATATCGTTGGCCGATCTTTTTTCTCATAGGGCAGGAAGCTATAAAGTATCTCGCCTTGATACTTACCAAAATTCAGCGCCAAGGATATGGAGGGCAGAGCCCGCTCATATCGCCAAAGTTCTGATTGATAAATAGAAGAGCGAATAAAACCAATTTTTGTCTTAGATTTGGCAATGAGCAAACCAAAATAAGCCTGTTCTAAATCTAAAGAAAAGCTGTCTCTTGGGGTAAGACTAATATCAGCAAAAGTGTTTAAGTAGAGACCGACATAGCCATCGATGGATCCTCTCTTGAGATAACCAGAGCCAAATGCGGTGGCTCCAGTGAGAGCCTCTGAGGCAAGGTCGTTTTTACGATGTGCTGCGTCAAAAGATAGCTGAGAAGCTATCGCTAGGTTGCGATCACCCATACCTAAAATGGTAAATTGAGGGAGATCTCGGCTTAGGGTGGTACGGACATCATTAATAATATCCTCAATACCACTATAGGACCCAGTGGTTCCCTGAACATTAACGGCTTCTTCTTGATCTTGGGTCACTGACTGATCGGATTCCTGAGCCAATACTGGCGCCTGAATGAGGCACAGCAAGCCTATAAACAGGAGGATGCTATATCGGGTTATGTTATGTCTTGATGTTGGCAAAACACACCTCAAAATTCATTTCTCTCTTAATTGAGAGGAGATCACAGTCACTGCTGGAACAGTTTTATCCGTTAATTCTTCCCTTTTCTTTTCGTTCTATACGTTCTTTACTTACTTGCATTGCAAAAGATAAATCTTCTGAATACGGCTTGCTTCTCTTCTTAAGAGAAGCAACCACTCACCGCGGAAAACAACGCTTTGCAACCAGAACTGGTGCTAATGAAAAATAAGACTTACCGCTGTTAGTATCTCAGTGGTATAGCAAAAATTTAACAAGCAAGGGCTGCGGGTCATGATTCTAGGTGAAAGAGCTAATCAACGTCATTCAGTGCTTTTTCACACATTTGTATCATATTGCTATGACACGGTATCCCTATCTTCGCCCCTATAAGGCCGTCTTAGGGTTTTAACAGCCACATAAGTATCCAGGTCACAAGACCATGGTAAAAACATCCAGAACGATTTCGGATGAATCAGACACTTTGTCCGATTGTTAAACCCAGGGTGATGCCCTAGCATCTATCCTAATCAATTCTCAGAAAATTACAAGAAAAACTTTCTCTCGTGCGACAAACTAAATGACTGTTCTTTGCTAATTTTTTGCTTAACAATCTGAAATAATTGAACTAATTATTTTAAGACTCATACTACTCTCCTTAAATGTAGAAGGGTTCTGTTAATCAGTTAATCAAAAAACAACTGCCTATCTTTTTAACAAAATCTTTACACTTTGTTATTATCATCACTACTCTCCCTGTTCCATGACTCAGGCATCTTGAGAAGTGTTGTTTGTTTCTACTATGATGCGCTGATCTAGTTGCCACAGGACGGAGGTAGGACTACTGACAAAATAAGGCTAAATCTTAAAAAGTCAATATTGTCAGTGCTTGACCTACGAGCTCTCGATTAGCTAATTAAGAGTCAGATTCCGACTAGGTCTTTAACCCCTTTCAGGGGAGGATGTCAATCAAATCGGGTAAAACGATCTCTTATAGTGGTTATCGGAGTCAGCTCACTCAGCTAAATACCTACCATGGAATCTTTACTAAAAATTTATTTATTCACTGACTTCCTAAAGTTACGGTAACAGAGAATTTTAATGGTCCTTGATGTCTCATTAAGTTATGGTAGCTTATGCTAACATCCTACGGCTGTGGATGGCTTTATTAATTCAACAATCACACCTTGCCATGACAAAACAAACACCTCATATTAAAACCAGGTTTGCTCCATCACCCACGGGGTTTCTACACATTGGCGGTCTTAGAACCGCCTTATTTTCTTATTTGTTCGCCAAAAAGCACCAAGGCTCTTTCTTGCTGCGGATTGAAGACACAGATAGAGAAAGACTTAAGGATGGGGCTGATCAAGATATTCTTGCTGCTCTAAAGTGGTGTGGCCTCAACTGGGATGGCGAAGTACACTGGCAATCACAGAGGCGAGATCACTATCAAAAATACGTCAAACAATTGCTCGACGAAGGTCATGCGTATCCTTGCTTTTGTTCAAGAGAGCGTCTGCTCTCTTTGCGCTCAACGGGTGATCATAATCAGGGCTATGATCGAGCTTGTCGCAACCTGCCTCAAGATAAAGTAGCTTCGTACATCAAAGAGGGTAAGCCTTATGTTGTTCGCCTTAAGATGCCTTTAAGTGGTCAGGTCACAGTGCGGGACGAGGTCCTTGGTGAGATTGTGTATTCGTATCGTGAATTTACCGACACAATCATGATGAAGTCTGATGGCTATCCTACGTATCATTTAGCCCACGTGGTTGATGATGAGTTGCTGGGTATCACCCATGTTCTCAGAGGCCAGGAGTGGCTATCATCATATCCGATCCATCATTTTTTATGGCAAAAAACAGGTTTTACTCCACCACAGTATATCCATTTACCCCTTATTCTCTCAGAGTCGGGTGGTAAGTTATCAAAAAGAAAAAATCAAGGTGTGAGTGTTGAGGATTATAAAGATCTAGGCTACCTGCCGGAGGCTCTTATTAATTTTTTAGCTCTTCTTGGTTGGTCTTATGATGACAAGAGGACTTTTTTTTCTTTAGAGGAGCTCACTGAATGCTTCTCTATTCAGGGCATTGCCAAAAGTAATGCTACATTCTCTCTGACTAAACTCAATTACTTGAACCAGCATTATATTGGCAAGCTAAGCCAGGACTCATTCCAGTCATATGCGCATCCGATTTTGCAACAAGCGTTTCCCACGAGGGTCACTGGCCAGCTAGGCAGTAGCCGAGTAGAGCAAGCAAGCTTGCTCTACCAATCAAGGTTGCAATACTTTAAGGAGCTTGAAACTTACCTAAGCTTTTTTGGTTCAACAGATTTAGCCTATGCCCCTAGTCTGTTTGATGGGCTTCCCTTAAGTCAGCAGGAAGTCCATAACTCTTTACTGATACTAGAAACTCTTTTAGCTCAAACAGCGCCCTGGGAAGAGGAGGTCCTCACCCATGAAGTCAAACAAGCCACCAAAGCCAAGGGGGTAAAAATGTTTGAGCTTTTGATGCCTCTCCGGCTGGCCGTGACTGGCTCTCAAAAGTCGCCTTCCATACTCGCTTTAGTGATTTATCTTGGCAAAGAATCAACCCTAGCCAGAGTTAAGGCTCTTATGAATCATTTAGCCTCTTCATTATCATCAGATGAGGCGGAGTAAGACTCGGGGTCATGAACATTGTGCATTCGTGATATGAACACGGGTAAACTTCCAGGATGCTCTTTCACAATTTGTCTGATGGTTTGGCTGAATATATCACCATAAGATCTAATTTTTTTCAATCCTTCCGAGTCGA
This sequence comes from Pseudomonadota bacterium, assembly GCA_026710525.1. Classification (GTDB taxonomy): domain Bacteria; phylum Bdellovibrionota_B; class Oligoflexia; order Oligoflexales; family Bin106; genus Bin106. The sequence continues at coordinate 506 of JAPOQT010000245.1, read as the reverse complement.
TGGAATCAGACATTGATGCCATTAAAGCGGCATTGCTATTCAGGTTCTTTTGATTAAACACCCTGGCAAGCACCTTGGTGTTTTTTAATATTATTTCTGGCTCGTCACTCATCTCAAAGCCAATAATATAAAGGCGGCCGAGGGCATCTTCACCAATATAATTTGATTTAATGAGCTCTGATATCCGTTCAAGGCCAAAGGCGCCAAATGAGTTAGTCACAGATTCTTTCGTACATGATGTATCTTGGGCAATCATCTGGAAGATATTCATATCAAAGTCACTGTCCGCAGGATGATAAGGCCGAGAATTGTCATCACGCCGCTCCTCTGTATGAAACGCCTGGTTAAAAGCTTGAAAGGATCTGGGATAAAATTTGGCTAAAAACGTCTGGGCCTGATGTTGGTGGCAAACCACACTTAAAATAGCTATCACCGTTTTAAGATCTGGTTCGCCTTTGCCAACAACAATTCGCCGCAGAGTGCTGTAAGGCACATCTGTCTCTCGG
>JAPOQT010000244.1 GCA_026710525.1 Pseudomonadota bacterium | reverse complement strand
TAATGGCGCTATTGATCACATTATCACCACCTATCAACAGAAATATCCTGGCATCACTCTCAAAATCGCCCTGGTTTATTTCAACGTCTCAAAAACAGCAGATCATCTATTTCTCGCCTCAGATAAGGGCACCATCATTTGGGGTGATGTTCATAGTGGGAATAACCGAGAACTCACAGACACTGAAATACTCTTAGGGCGCATTGGCAAGCAGTTAATCAGTGACATTCCAGGTAACAAACAACCATTTTTTCAACCTTGCCAGTCACCGAAAGAGTTTCAAGAACTCTTTAAACAAAAATGGCTGACTAATACGGTCATCAATACCCTTTGCGCCGCATATAACCTTAAGCACACCTATTTAGCCCTTGAAGATCAAGCTAGGTTTTCCATGATAATGAGTGAAGCTTATGCACTTGGCCACAAACTCTGGGGACCTTGGAGCAGCCCTCTTAACACACTCCAGGAGCAAATAATCTCATTGATCAATGATCTCGCTTTTTGCCAAAATAGTATGTACCGACATGTACAAGAAGGAAAAAAAACAGAGTCTGACTACCTTGCGGGTAAAGCCCTTGATTTTCATGAGTTCAGCCTACTGACTGAACTCCATCAACAAATCACAGCCCACCATCCTGTGCATTAAGTAAGCTCTCGTAAGTTTTTTCGAGGGATCCTATTTTTTCAAGTAACTGTTGTTTTTGTTTTTTGGTGTTAGTTACCACTGATTCTGAAGCTCGAGCTAAAAAAGCCTCAGACTGAAGTTTTTTCTCGACTCCCCCCAGATGTCCTTGGGCTTGCTTAATTTGAGCACTGAGACGAGTAACTTCAGCTGAAATATCAATTAAATCGCCCACCTCCACAGCCACTTCAAAGTATAACGTCCCATCAATCAGGGATTTAGCTGGCATCGTATCTTGGGGTGATAAGAGATGGACGATACCAACTTGAGCGAGACGAGTGATGAGAGCCAGTTCTTCCTGATCCTCAAATCTATGATTAGCCATGATTTTAAGATAAACATTCAAGGTGGCATAAGACTGCTTCGGCAGTGAATACACTTGTTTTAGTCTGCGGATTTTTTGGATAATGTTTTGCATCAAAGTCCACTTCTCGTGCACTCTTGGCTCAGATGGCACCTCAGTAAGTGAGGGATATTTTGATACACAAAGAGCCTTTGCTCGCGGTAAATCCGGGTGAGCTGGCAGGTGGCCCCATAGCTCTTCAGTGACAAAAGGAATCACAGGATGCATCAAACGAAGCGCACATTCATGGGCAAATAAAATCACCGAAAGACATTCCTCTTTTTTCTCTTGGTCATCGGCTGACAGCATACGAAATGACTCTTTACAGGCCTCAATTCCCCAATCACACAAGGCATGCCACACATAATGATACAGTGTGCGTAAAGCTGCTTGAGTCTGAAAGTTATTAAGACAATCTTCTGTCTTATCAATGGTATAAGCAAGTTCAGTAAGCAGCCCCAATTGCCAAACATTTTTAGTAGTACTAGCCAAAGGCTTAATGTTACTGGTGTTGTCACAGAGTCCGAGAATAAAACGACTAGCATGCCAGATTTTATGGATAAAGTTCTTACCAATATTAAAATCATCCATTGACATTTTAATACGTCCCCCTTGAGGAGCAATAAAAGCTGCCGTAAAACGGAGAGCATCAGCACCATACTCAGCAATCACATCCATAGGATCTATGCCATTACCCAAGGTTTTTGAAAACTTTTGCCCTTTTTTATCACACACAGTGGCAACAAAAAACACCTTTTTAAAGGGTAACTTTTTCTGAAATTTCAGAGAAGCCATGGTCATCCTGGCTACCCACTGAAAAATAATATCAGGGGCGGTAATCAACACCTGACTGGGGAAAAAATCATCAAGCTCGTTACTATCATCAGGCCAACCAAATGGTGAGAGCGGCCACAACCAACTAGAAAACCAGGTGTCAAGGACATCTGGATCTTGACTAAAAGTCTGACCATCACACTTTGGACACCTGTGAGGTTGGTCCTCAAGAGAAGCAAAGACATGACCACAGTTTTCACAAGTCCATACAGGAATACGATGACCCCACCATAACTGTCGTGAAATACACCAATCTTGAATATTATCAAGCCAATATAACCAGGTTTTTTGCCAATTTTCAGGATAGAAAGACATCTCCCCTTGACGAACAACTGTGGCGGCTTGTTTCGCGAAACCCGACATCTTAACATACCACTGGGCACACAGTTTAGGTTCAATCACCACACCTGAACGACTAGAATAGGGTACACTGTGCTTATGGGGATCACTACCTTGAAAAAGGCCCAATTCTTTGAGAGATTTCACAACCATTTTACGTGCTGCGAAGCGATCAACTCCTTGAAATGACTTCGGAACATCATCACCCTGTAAAGCTCCTTGATCATTTAAAATATCAATAGCTCCTAAGCCATGCCTAACACCCACCAGATAATCATTCGGATCATGGGCTGGGGTTATCTTAAGCACACCGGTGCCAAAATCTTGTTTCACATAGTTATCAGTAATCACCGGGATTTCACGGTGGGTTAAAGGCAGGATAACTTTTTTGCCATGATACTGCTGAAATCGTTCATCGTCAGGATGCACAGCCACCGCCACATCACCAAACATGGTTTCTGGTCTGGTGGTAGCCACTGTCAACCACTGACCAGCGTCCCCTCCCTTCACCGGGTAGCGAAGGTAGAAGATGTGACCTGAAACCATACGGTTTTCCACCTCGTCATCCCCCAGCGCTGTTTGTAACGAAGGATCCCAATTAACGAGTCGATGACTTCGATAAATTAAACCTTCATTAAACAGTTGGACAAATGCGTAGCGTACAGCGTAACTTCTCTTATTATCTAAGGTGTAAGCGAGTCGAGACCAGTCACAGGAAAACCCGATAGCTCGAAATTGATTTAAAATCTCATGACCATACTTTTCTTTCCACTGCTGAGCTCTCTTGACAAAGAGATCACGACCAAGGCTATGCTTTGATATTCCTTCGGCTTGTAATTGTTTTTCGACCATCATCTGAGTAGCGATCCCAGCATGATCTAAGCCTGGAATCCAAGCTGCTTGACCATCTTTCATACGGCGCCATCTAATCAACCAGTCCTGAATGGAATAACCGGCACCATGCCCCATATGCAATTGACTGGTAACATTGGGAGGCGGCATCAAAATCGTATATATAGGTGGCGATCCCTGACGATGATCACCGGAGGTGACCTGAAAGAATTCTCCATCCTGCCAAAATTGATAAATCCGGCCCTCATAGTCCTGAGGATTAGGAAAATGGGACAACTCAGCCACTTTGGATGGGTGTGGCGAAGGTGATGATGATTGCTTTGACTCAATAGTCATAGATGAGATGGTTTCTAGGTGATCTTAGTCAAGAAAATAGTTACCCTCATAAAAACAAGGGGCAAGCCAGTTTAACCCAACGAGAGATATCTTACCAGAAAAAATTCAGAACGGAACCTGTGACAAGATGTTAACCTCGGAGCTCAGGTATTCAAAAACACCTTATGATCACCATTTCAACTGGTCCCCACCCCCATGTTATCAAACATTAGTCATAGACGTAGTAACCTGAATCTTCTTCTTGATTTTCGTCAGTAGAAGAATCATCTCCTTCTTCCTGATAATAGGAGCCGTCTTGATCATATCTGTTTTGGCCCTCTTGTTGACTCGGTTGTTGACTAGCATTAGCATCTCTTGGCAGAAACTTCTGTTCATTGCCGCCACGAGACTGCTCCATCGCTAAAAACGTTTGCTCAATATCACAAGCGGTGCCAGCACAACCATAGATTTTTTGCAGTCTTGCAATGTCACCTCTTGATATATTTCGAGTAATCAGACCCTCACCAATTAACAGAGATGGATTCATAATCGAGTATCGATCTAAGGATTGATCAACGTGGGATAAGCCAAGTAAATGACCTAATTCATGGAGAGCTAAAGACTCCATATCAACAACTAACCGTTCATCATTTCTGATCATCGATAAGCTATCACCAATATTATAGTGCTGAAAATTAAAACGAATATCAGCTGTGGTTATCACCGGGTTGGGAACTCCGAACCCATTCCCATTGGTATCAACATTGTCCCAAATCGTCGTGGCAATGACATCGCGAGACTTCTGGGTTTTTGCCCAATTATTATCAGGATATAGACCATTAATGCCATCAGCGAGGGATGAATAAAGATCAGGAAATTGATCACCGTCTTTTTGATGAGGTTGAGATATGAGTTGAAAAATCTTTTTACCGACAGCACGCTCCCAGGTCGCCATGGCTGCTCGAACAGCCTGCATTTGCTCAGGACTGATAGCATAGGAAAACTGATACGGTATGGGAGTCTTTGATCCCCACCCTCTAGGTGTGTGGATGCCAGTAAGAGTTCCGACATATCCGGTTCCTGTGTGAGCATTATCTGATACCGGTCCATCCATGTCTCCGCCCAAAGAAATCTGATACATTTGGGCACCACAAGCAACAAAATTGACAAAACCGAGACCAATCGCAAAAATAATGGATGAATAACGAAATATCGGGGTATTGAGCATTCTTACTCCCTAAACGTAGAATGTAAGTTGTGATTCTATTAGTTGGGATCGTGAGTGAGCGCTACTCACGTGATAGTCTTTACCCCACACATAACCTATAAATTTACATCGGATAAATTATTTTTTAATAAAAAAATAATAATCAAGAATATTTTTTATAATAAAATTAAATTGTTACCGAATGAGACATAGCGCCAATTATTAAAGGGAGTAAATATTCCCTTTCCCTAGACCTTCGTAAGGCTGAACACGAATATGTGTTCAGTAAGCAGTTAATAAACCACGCTCATCATGAGAATCATCTGATGCTTTTCCTGATAGTGAATTCGTTTCATCACAAACCATCCCCTTCCCTATGAGGGCTGTGCGGCCAGTGTTAAAGTTGGTCTTGTACTGGCAAAAATGGCTTCTTCTCACACGGGTGACAGGCGTCACCATTTACTGTTCTTCTTCTACGAGTTTACCAGAGAGTTCATCACTTCTTTTAAC
>JAPOQT010000243.1 GCA_026710525.1 Pseudomonadota bacterium | reverse complement strand
TGAAAACTTTGCTGGCTGGGCTTCTGTTCCTAAGGAAACTTACGAACATTATGGTAGTGTATTTGCCATGTACACCCTGGTGCCAGATCACTTGCTGAAGGTTAAAGTGCAGAAACTGACCCATGAGTTTGATATTATCCAGCAGCTTGCTGAAACCTTTATGGTTACCAAGTCGCTGATTAATCATCGTCTCTGGCAATGTGAGTAAATTCCTAGTGGCGGGATCAGCTGGTTTTTTTGCGGATTTTTGATTTAAGCCAGCTAATCAAGCCTGAACCAGTTTTGCCTTGACCAGTGACGTTTGATGATGGTGGCTTTGGTTGATTGCCGTTAATGGTTTGGGTTGTGGTAGCTTTTGGTTTTTGAGACTTAGGGCTGGTGGCCTTTTTTTGCCGTTTTTCTGGCAGTGGTTTATGAGCTGGTGTCTTGATGGGTAGATCTTTAAGTTTAATATCTAAAAACTCTTCAGGGTACCACTCACATGGCACTTTGACGTTTAACAGCTTGTTGATGTCATCTAAATGGGCGCCGTATTCGTCACAGACTAAAGAGTAAGAATAGCCCTTCGCTCCGGCCCTAGCAGTTCGGCCAATCCGGTGGATATAGTTGGCTGCCTCATTTGGCAGGTCAAAGTTGTATACGTGGGTGATTTGAGGGATATGTAGGCCGCGACTCGCTACATCTGTGGCAATGAGATATCTAATCTGACCTGATTTAATGCGACGAATGAGAGCTGTTCTTTTTCTCTGGGGAAGGTCGCCGGTAATCAGGCTGGCGTCAAACCCATTGGCCCTAAGTTTTTCATGAAGCCAAATGGCGGTGACCTTAGTATTGACAAAAATAATAGCTCGGGTCGGTTGATGTTGTTGAATGAGACCTAGGAATACTCGAAGTTTATTTTCACTACTACACATAATAGCGCGTTGAATGATGTTTTCAGGAGTGATGTCATCGGATGTGACCCGAATAATTTTGGGTTGTGAGAGATACTCAAAACATAGCTCTTCCAGAGTGTCGCTTGACGTGGCAGAAAACATTAGTTTTTGTGAATTTTGAGGAATCTTTGCCAAGAAGTATTCAACTTCCCTGATAAACCCGATATCAAACATCCGGTCCACTTCATCACAAACAAACATTTTTACTTGATCAAATGACAGATAGTCTTTTTGGATAAAGTCTTTCAGACGTCCCGGTGTGGCCACAATGAGTTGATGATGTTGTTTTAGTTGTTCAGCTTGTTTATCAAAATCTAAGCCACCAATCATCAAAGTAGCTTTCAGAGGAAGATTATTAGCAATTTTTTCGAATTCTTCTTGGATTTGCATCACGAGCTCTCTGGTTGGGGCAAGAATAATCACCTTCGGATAATACTTAGGACCATTTGTTTTTTTCCTTTGGTCTTTCGGGGGTAAATCGTGGTTAAGATTTAGGAGGAGTTGGGAGGTTGCAATGAGAAAAACACCTGTTTTACCGGTGCCTGTTTGGGCAAAACCAAGAATATTATCACCTTCAATAGCATGAAGTAAGCACAGTTTTTGGACGTCAGTTGGGCTGTGCCAGCCAAGCTCACCAATGGCTGTTAAGAGTTTAGGAGATAATGGTAGGTCTGAGAAATGTTTTATTGGCTTAAGATTTTGGTTCGACGAGAGAAGTAAATGGTCTTCTTCAGGAGAGTTACTTCCATTTGATGATAGTTTTTCTGTGTTAGGAGATGGTTGTTGAGACGTATTGGGAGAGCTCATAAGGGAGACTTTCTGATGATGGTTGTTCAGTTTTTGAGTTCTAGGAACTTTGTTGGTTGCCGGTGGTTAGGAGGGTGATCGCGACATTGTTACGATGTGAGGCACATGTTTGGTCAGTGCTTTATCAGCCAAGAGAGATACAGCTCCTTCTGACTGTTTGTTGGTTAATGCCATCCTAGGGTGTGAAATTATTTGCTAGCTTAGCCTGTGTGAACTCTTGATTGTGGCTAAGAAACCACTTATTTTTCCTGGTCACTCTCACTAGCATATCACATTCACAGGTGATGTGCTGCTTTTCTCTACTATCTTTGGCAAGCTAAGGATTTAAGAACTTGGTTTGGTGATGGTTCGCAGCTGGAGGTATGTTGTATGCTTACTTACTAGCAGGTGTATGAATACTAGTTGTTATAAGCCAAAGTCTGAAAGAAAACAAATGATTGTCAGACCAGAATCAGTAAAAATCGTGGCTAGTGGATCCTGGCGGTGTGTCCATAACGAGTTATATTCTCTTTGCCATAGTTACCACTTATTTAGTGACCAACGACGGAGTAAGTCCCAGCGAAAATTTATCATGATTTTTTACTCTGATGTGATAGCATATCATACGAAGGGTACTGGGGTGAGAGAGTGAACAAATGTTTGGTCAGATGTTTATTTACTAGTGGGTGTGTATGTTTTTGTATGTTATGAAAATTCTCTCTTTAACACTAACCCTTGGACTTGTCACGGGGTGTATTGCTTTTCGGAGCTTGCAACAACTTGGTGAGGATGTTTTTGATATACAAATCAGATTAGAAAGTATGGAGAACGAAGTAGACTCCATCACGGCTACTTCTGAAAACAACCAAAGGTATAGCGAGCAACTTGGTAAGAAAAGTCTAGCATCTATTAACTCTCAGTTGCAACGACTGGAGACAGAATTATCGGTGTTATCAGGTAAAGTCGATAGACTGTCAAAATTTAGTGGTGCTGATCAACATAAAAATCGAACCATTGATAGCTCTCTTAAAAGCGATTTAATGCAACTTGAGCAAGATCTTGTGAAACTCAAGGATAGTGTTGCGCTTTCCTTTCGTTCTCTTGAGGATAAAATAGGGGCGGCAAAACTTAAGAATCAAGTTAAGACAAGTAGCGCTGCCAAGAATAAAGCGCCTAAACAACCTGAGAAAAAATCGCTGCCACCGACGAGCAAAGACGTTGTGTTAACAACACTGGCCGAGGCACGAGAGGCTTTTCAACAAAAGAAGTATGTTCATTTAACTCATAATATGAATGGTCTTATGGTGCGGATGAGTCTTGCTTCCCATAAGGAGGAGCTCATGTATTATCACTGTGAGTCTTTATACAAATTAGGTAGCCTAGAGTCAGCAGTTGTTGAATGTGATAAACTGCTAAAAAGCGAGCCATCAGAAAATCGTTTTATTAGTCGAGCAAAATTGCGCATTGGTGATAGTTATCGACACCTGAACAATTATGAGGTTGCTGTTATTTATTATGACGAAGTCATTCAGGAGTTTCCTGGTTCAGATGATGCGAGTAAGGCTCTGGCTCGTAAACAGGATATTTTAGCTAAAAGATAGCTCTCGCGTGGGTGTCATGTTATATGTGTTTTGTGACTGTGGTGGTTACAATCACGAAAACCGATGACACTTCGACTTATGTCAAATCATCTGCGCCGCTGGCATAAGTAAGGATTTTTGTGATTATTTTAGGCATTGAATCAAGTTGTGATGATACGGCATTAGCCTGGTTAGACAATGGCCAGGATGTCCTTGGTTCTTGTGTTACATCTCAGATTTCATCCCATAGTCCTTATGGTGGTGTGGTGCCAGAGTTAGCTGCTCGAGATCATCTGTCCTGTCTTCCCGCTCTTTTTTCTGAGCTAATGGCACAAAGTCAACGTCATCCAAATTTTTGTCTGTCTCGCTGGCAGGGTATTGCTGTTACACAAGGGCCAGGGTTACTTGGATCGTTGCTGGTTGGCTACGAATTTGCTCAAGGTCTAGCACTATCATCACAGTTACCGTTGATCGGTGTTGATCATGTGTTAGCTCATTTTCATGGTGTTTTTGTTGACTTGGCTATGGAGGGCAAGAAGCCTCATTTTCCCGCTCTTGGTTATGTGGTTTCAGGAGGGCATACCCATCTTTTCCGCTTAAGATCAATGGTGGATATTGATCTCATTGCCCATACTATTGATGATGCTTGTGGCGAATGTTTTGATAAGGTGGGTGGCATGCTTGGTTTGCCATATCCAGGCGGCCCCCATATTGAAAAACTTGCGACATCAGGCAATCCACTAGCTTATCCTATGCCAGAAGTGATGGCCCATAAAAAGAGTTTACAACTCAGCTATTCTGGCTTAAAAACCTATGTATACAACCTTGTTAACAAATTAAAGTTAGATCAACCAGAGGGCGAACTGCCTCATCAAACAGTGTGTGATATGGCAGCATCATTTCAACGAGAAGCTTTTTTACAGTTGACAAGAAAGCTTGAGGGAGCACTTATTCAGTTTCCTGACACGGTGGCGATTTATGTTTGTGGAGGTGTGGCTTGTAATCAAGTTCTTCATCAGATGGTGGCAGAACTCGCTATCAAACATGGGTTGATTTGGTCGATGCCGCAACCAAGTTTATGTACAGATAACGCAGTGATGATTGCCTCCATGGGCTATCATCAGCTCATGAGTGATGTGAATGGTGACCTGATGGCAGCACATACCAGTGCTCCTTACACCCGTTTACGGCTTCGTGTAACTTGAAGCTTGAAATCACCCTCCCAATCCAGTGAGAGTCTGCCTGATTTTCTGTGGTGTTTTTGGTGAGGGTAAAAACAAGATTGTCACCAAAGCTATAACACAAATAACACTTGATGCTACGGGAAAGATCGGAGTAGTAGCAGTCAGCTAGTGGCAGTGAAGAGTGCCATGCCTTCGGACTGGTTCGTGAGCCAGTTTAGTGATAGCACTAGACTAATTTAGTACCTCCTTTCACGTCCAAAGTTATTGCTACTTTCTGCTAGATTGGTTACCACTAAAATATTTACTTGAAAGCTCAATTCATATTATGGTAAGAGTAGATGGTTGTCAGTAAGGTGATACTGGAATGAACTGGGTGTTAAATTGAAAATTGATGGAGTTATGCCCGTGGAGAAACCAGATAACAATGAATCAGATAATAAATATTCCCAATTTGGCGTGACTCAAGAAGACCTGGCGCTGATTGAGCAACAAAAACCACCCTCTGAGAGAGACATTACGAAAAGTCCTCTTTATCCTTACTGGATAACTGATCTGGTGATTAATGAGTTAAGTCGTACGCTAGTTAGCAAAGCTGAGCCATCAGTTGAAGCTGATAGCACCAAATATATGAGACGTATTCCTGATGGTTTTTATGATATATGTTACAAAAAAGATGCTCCTGATTGTTATCAAAGGATGCAGCGGTTTAAGGAATCTCTCTATGAAGGCGAGCTCGTTAAGGAAGTCAAGAAAGTAGGTTCTGTTAAGAATCTTGAAATGATCAGGGACGCAGTATGTTACGATTTACATGGTGTTCATTTCGATAACGTAGATCTGATTGCTTATAATCAGACGACAGCTTATGTGGTGGTTGTTGCAAGAAAAATGTCGTCAGTTGAAATCGAACGGTTGGTTCTTTATGCCGAAAAAGTTTTTCCACATGTTTTCCCTATCCTTAAAGATAAAAAGGTTATGCCAATCCTTGGTTTTCTTGAGTCAGAAATCTCCGATGAAACAGCTACCAAAGGCCTATCATATCTTTATCTTCGTAAAATCATGATGTTGCAAGCCGCTCCAGATGGTCGAGGGTCGAAAGGTCTTTTATATAGACCTAAATAAGGTTTAGCTCATGTTTTCATGACTTTTGTTACGTACCAGTTCACAGGCATGGTCTAGTGCTTTGAAGTATGAACGAGAAGCATGGCTTTTTGGTGATCGTTGGGCATCTAAATCACTGTCTTTAACATAGGGCAGTTCAGTGAGCAGTTTGATTGATCTTTCCGCACAAAGCTCTTGGAGATTTTTGGTTTCGCCAAAAAGAGCACTATTGTGACCACAGTGATCACAGGTGTGATAGATCATATTACCTATGACACCGGCGATGGGTATCTGTAACTTTTGAAACATTGATATGGCCTTATGGGCATCAATCAGTGCGACCGGGTGTGCTGTGGTCACGATAATAGCACCATCAAGGGCAATGGCCTCAGCCATGGTGATGGGAATATCTCCGGTGCCTGGGGGTAAGTCAATAATAAGATAGTCTAACTGTCCCCATTCAACATCAAAAATAAATTGTTGTAGAGCTTTACTAATTAGTGGCCCTCGCCACATGGCCGGGTGATAGCTACTCGAAAGAAAGCCAAAGGATACACATTTGATCCCTTGACTCACTAAGGGGATGACTTTTTGGTCTTGGGTGACTTGTAATGGTCCTTTGAGGTCTAATAGTTGGGGAAGAGAAGGACCGTGAATATCACCATCCAGAATGCCGATACGGAGATTTTTTTGGGCGAGTGCTAAAGCAAGTTGAGTAGCCACAGTTGATTTGCCAACTCCTCCTTTACCTGATGCCACACAGTAAATTGTGCCGATATGGTCCAGGGTTTTTACTGGCTCCTTAGCCAGGGGGCGAGGAATCGTGGCTTGAGCAGAACTGGTTACTGTTTTAGTAGCGGATGATTGGCCGGATGTTTGTTTTTTTTTTGCTCCAGTAAAGTTCAGACGAACCTTGAGTGTTCCTGTTTGTTCTAGATTTTTAACTGTCATCTGCCACGAGTCACTAACGTTGAGAAAGTCAAAGAATGTTGTTTCAATACGTGACTTATGATCAAGGGTTAGGCTATCGCTGGGAATATGGATGGTGATCTGTGCCTGATTTGCTGTTTTTTGTGTGAGTTGAATATGGCAATTTTGTTTGAGGTTTGTCAGGCTAAAAGGTGGCGGTGGCAACTGATCTGATTGGGTTTTCTCAAGATGATCAAAAAATAGGGCTGCCTGCTGTTTCATCTGTTCAGTGGCAACTAACAAAGGATTATGACTGGATGACTGGGGAGAATTCATATGGCTACCTTTTTGTTGAGATAATAAAATAACAGGATTCCACAAGCCTTACTAATATAAAAAACAAATGACCATGGTAACATTTTTCCCTGACTTTGCCTAAGACTTTGGGAGCACATCATGCTAGGCATAGAGTGCCCTAGTATTAGCTTTAGGGATGATCATGATGTCGATTAAACTACTCGTATAGGGTCTTTGTTGAATGAGGTGACTTGACGAGCCAAAGACTGGGAACGGGATTGATGAATTTTTCAGGTGGATCATAATGGGGCGTGATGTTTTTTCCATGGCAGTGTTTTCGCAGCAAGGGCTTTATCCCCATAAGATGGAAGCACTCGAACAGGCAAAAAGTAGTGCTGAGATGGCTTATCCGTGGTTGTTTATTGAAGGTGAAGGGCTAGGTATTGGCACGAGCTTTTTCTTAAAATATTTGTATAGCACTATGACCCAACAGGGCTATCAAGGGCTTTATGTGGAATCGGCTCCGAGAGTAGAATCGTCTTACCCCATATCAGTGAAAATGACGAAGCTATTTAATACTAAGGCCGACCTAAAACAAAAGACAGCTTTTCATCAAGCTATTGAGCTACTGAGGCTATATAATTTTTCTCCGCTCTATATTTTCTGTGATCTTAGTTCTGCTGATTCAGCATCATTTCGCAAATTAATTACCGAAGCTCAATTCTTATGGCGTCACTCTTCTAAGAACCATTTAAGATTTATTTTTGCTAAGAACCAGCCTTTTGCTCACGAACATGGTGAAGATTTTTTACAAAATTTAGCTGGTGAAAGTCTTTGGCAAGTGATTAAAATTCCCCAGCCGTCGATTGATGATGTGGGTCAGCATATTAGTCATTTTTTCCAATGGCAAAACAAGGAAAAAAAGTCACAGAGTGACCAATTAAATCACGAATTCAATCAGTCGTTTTATCACTGGATATTTGAAAGACTCGGCGGTAACTTTAATCATATCTCTGAGGTTTGTTCTTACGTCATCAAAGTCGCTCGTGACAGTGGTCAGGAGATCGATTCGTTTTTTGCTCAAAAGCAGGCTCAAGAGTATTTACAGCAAAATAGAGGAAGTACTGGTGCTAGTTTCAGTGCGGCATAGAGGATACTGAAATATGCTTTGACGGTGGATCTGGTGCTGAGCCAGTGAAGATTACTGGTTATTTGTTGTGCTCGGATCCATGTTTTGTAACCAAGAGATTTCTTCGGCGATAGATTTATCAGGAGTCAATTTCGCCAGATGAGATAGCAGTAGTTTTCGATTGCCTGTCATTTGTCTGCGAGATTCTTCAATTAACGATTGTTGGACCCATTTTTTTTGTCTCGATAGGGTGTAAGCAAGAATCTCAGCCCCTTGTCCTGTTAGGTCATCGATAAGTGCTAGAGCATGTTCTCTGATTTTCATTTGTCGAGAAGCGGCAAATACGAAGATTTTACCGATATGATGATGACCGAGTTCAGGGGGAAACCGACGGAAATGTTTGAGAATATCAAGTATGGTAATATCAGTTATCTCTGAAACGGTCAGCTGTCTTAAATCTTGGTCAGGAATTAAAACAAGATAGTTCATAAAGTCATGGGTTGCTTGAGTTGGTTTGAGAAAAGCCATGCTTTCAACAAATGATGGCTCTTCTGTGGATAACAGACCGAGCTTTAAAATTCCATAGACACTTTTAACTTGCCATGCCTTAGCAATGTTAGCCATTTCAGGAACAAGATGGTGGTTGATGGTATTATCTTGTAATGCTTTTGACAAGATACTATCTAAAATATCTCTGTGCTTTGGTAACTGATCATGAGAGCGCGGAACATGTTGCAAGCTGCCCCAGGCAAGTCTCATCGCTTCTTTTTTCTTGGCAAGTGTGGTGTAACGAAAGATCAACCAAGGGTACTGTTGGCTTGAATACCGGTAGATTTCTAAAGCTCTTTTAAGTTGTTCTGTTCCCCAGGACATAGCATTTTTTTTAACCATGGCTACCAGTATTTGATCGAGTTCTTTTTTGTCTACTACTGACAGTTGTGGCAACGACTGAACAAAATCTTGATAATCCTCGGAGCTACCATCAATGGCCGCTGAAATTTCCTCAGGTGATAGAGTTGGCTGATTTTCTAGGTCATCTGATGGGTGATGTACAGTAACGCAACCCGTTAAGGGTAGCGCGAAGTAGAGGAGGAGAAAACATGTCGGTAAGATGGATTGTTTGGTTGCTGGGGTGCTCTGCAAATCAATGTTGTAAAACACAGATTAGTCTCCTTTATTGAAATGAATTTTGAATACTAACGGTGGTGCCAAGAATATGACTCAATTTTTGTTCTTTTTTTTTCTGTTCATCGGCTGTGAGTTTTTTGTTTAATACTAGCTTGATGGCTCGATATGTGTTTGATGCTGGGCGAATGATCTTATTGTGCTTGCCAACTTTTTCTAGAGAAAGTTCAGAGATCCATGGCAGTATCGAGCTTAACTCACCAGTGAGCTGATTAAACGAGATGGGGGCTAGTTGGGGACGTAGTGTTAAGCTAACTAATTGCCACCAAGATAGAAAGGCATGTGAGTTAGGGTGATTATTGATTGTGCGAGCGCTCAGTGCTACTGATAGCAGTTGTAACGGATCGATCAGTTCTACCGATATGTCGTGCTTGTTGTTTTCAGGAGCCATCTGATTATTATGGTTGATAGAGCAGTAAAAAAGTTTGGTGAGAATTCTGTTTTTGGCCCGCAAAATAGCTAGGTACTGCAAAGCAGCCACAAAGACAATAAAGGCACCAAGATGAATGGCAAAGTTCAAGACAGCCTCTCGGAAGGGTGGCAAGGTCACACGCTATACGGCTACTATTTTAACCTATTTTGACTGATTCGTCTCTGTGCTCTTGGCTAGCAATATTGGATCAGTACTTGTCGGCAGTCTGTGAAGTTGGCTCTGATCAGCTTGACCGGAAACATTCTGATTAGTTTTCGATATAGAGTCTATGCCATCATGGTTATTTGCATCATAATATATAACATATAGGATATGTGAAAAAAGCATATAAATCGATAGTATTATTAATAAAATAGATGTAGCTGCTCAGTATTATGTCTTGTGGCTGTGTGAGTTTAAGTAACATTTTGTGGGATTTTTGTCACCGACTCCACCGGCAATCATCATTTATTATCGATGGTTTATGACAACACACGCTGCAGAGAGAAGCAATGATGGTCAGAGCTTTTTGACTCAACCATGCTTCTTCTCTCTCATCCGTTTTTTGCGTGCTTAGTTCTTATATTTGTGCAAGATCTTGTTGGCGGAGATCTCAATGATCGAAGAACAAATCCGTAAACTCATTTATACATTCATTGGTTGTGTTAGGTCTCGATTTTCACCTATTTTCCTTCATTACATTCAATCTTCTGCAACGGTATGCCCGTCTCCTGATCATTCAGTGACTTGTCTTCACTAGCTGTCCGTTGATATTGATTACCTGTCAGTAGATGTTTTAGATTAAGGGTATCCACCGGGTGACAATCTGACCGCGCTGAGTTCTCAGGCTCTGTCAAAGCCAAGATGGCAATTGCCCCTAAAGTAGCCCAAAGTACCCACTTGTTGGTGTCACTATCCTGACTTTTTGTTTTTTCCTTATGCTCTTTAGCTAGTGCTAACGCCATAAAATCAACCTCAGCATAGACAGACTTCTTGAGTGGGTTAAAAGCCACTTCAAGGGCACCAACTTTACTCAAGATATCTAAGTCTATTGACTCGTGAGAACCAGATAATAGGAGTTCTATTTCATCATCTTTTTCTATGTCGTCAGTATGAACAATCTCAAAGTCGTCACCTAACTCTTCTTTTAAGTATTGCTCATAGATCACATCTTCAATACCCTCTATATCAGATAGAGATATGTTCAGGCTCTCTA
>JAPOQT010000242.1 GCA_026710525.1 Pseudomonadota bacterium | reverse complement strand
TCGAGCACTTCGGGTGTGGCGAGAGTTATAGGTTTTGTGGTATCATTTTTGGCTAAGAAAAACAGGCTCTTCTAGACTACCGGTAGAAGGCTGAAATATTATAATGTTGTCGAGATGGTTTGTGTGGTGAAGCTTCTGAGTAACCTGGTCAAGATGCTTATGTTGCCATTCTTGAGATGCCCCTTGACTAGAATGGTGTGATATTATAGGATGGCGTGTGAGATAGTCAGTGGTTACTGACAAACTCTAAGATTTTTAGCTTGCCCTCATTTGTGAGATACAAACATGTTATCAGGAGCATCAGAAACGGGAACAGCATCAGCAGATCATGACCAGACCCCGTCCGGTATTGAGTATAAACAAACGAATAAAAACTCGCCCCTCGCCTCGCCTCGATTTGCGACATTCACCGTGGGTAATCATCAATACACGGTTAAAGTGGGCGACCTATTGACAGTGGATTATTTAGGAGATGGGCATCATAATAGTGACTCTGGAGATAATAAGCCCGAGGCTCTGAGCTTTGATACCGTTCAAATGTTAGGTGTCGAGGATGGCACTGTGCATGTGGGTCAGCCTTACGTGCCAGGAGCTAGTGTGCGAGCTGAGGTGGCTACAGCTACCAGAGCACCAAAAATTTTAGTTTTTAAGAAAAAAAGACGTAAGAAGTATCGTAGACTCAGAGGCCACAAACAACCGTTGTCTAAGATTGTCGTGACAGAAATCCAATATCACGCTTAATGGGGACTTGGGCCAAAGAGCATTTCTGTTTATATTTGTGCACAAGTACTTGAGAAACCCCATGGATTATTATTCTGCGCTGGCAACATTCTTCAAGAAATCTTCCGAAGTTGTCTCGTCCTATCAGTCTCTTAGCCGCGTTCAATTCGAAACAAGGCTGAAGGCGGCCAAGCAAAAGAAACGTCTAAAAGAGCTATACAAGCAACTCATGTTAGCCCTTGATCTTATTAAGGCGTACATGAATGGCTCTTATTTAAATATTTCCCGCAAGAACCTTGTGATCATCGTGGCTGCTTGTTTGTATTTTTTATCGCCTTTTGATGCGATCTGTGATTTTTTGCTCTTTGGTCTTAGTGATGATTTTGCTGTGCTGACCCTCGTTTTTTCTTTGTTAAAAAATGAATTGGACCGTTTCTATGAGTTCAAAAATTCTCAATCCTCTCAGTCTAAAGGTGATCTATGATTATAGCTAAAGTGTCTCAGTATCTTCCCCTTGTCTATCTGGTAAGTGTTGCGATGGTGCTCGCCACACTTAATGTTTGGGTGGCTTATGAGTGGGTAGGAGACGTTCATGGGCCCTGGCGTATCGTTATGGTCATGATGGGGTATTTTTTGGCTATTTTAGCCTTTCTGAAGCTCATTGATCTCAAGGCGTTTGTTGGTCATTTTCAAAGTTATGATATGTTGAGTCAACGGGTGGGTGTTTATGGGGTGTGCTATCCGTTTTTTGAACTATTCCTGGCTTTTGCATTTTTAAGTGGATTATGGCCGCTTCCTAGTGGCTTTTTAGCTGTGGCTTTGGGTGCTATCGGTGGTTGGTCTATTATTTACCGTTTGTTTATTAAAAAGGGTGGAGCTAAAACGAAGCTATCCTGTGCCTGTGCTGGTGGCCCCCTCCAGCTTCCCTTAGGCATCATTAGTATTATTGAAAACCTGATGATGATCCTGATGGGTGCCATCCTCCTCGGTGGCGCCTTGTTGTGATGAGGCTCTGCTTAACCCTTTATCCTCATCAAAGAAAATCATGTCACCTTATATATTTCAACATAGTCCTCATTATCAAGATTATCTTGATGATCCAAATTTTTCATCCTTAGTTGATGTGGCGGCCATCCGACAGCATCGCGCTAATCATTCTACTAGCTCCTCCCGTCACCTACTAAGTCATGAAAAAACATTTATTCATGGACTGAGTTTGCTCGAGCCATGGATAGTCGAGCAACCGCCGATGTCTGTTGAGGAGTTTATTAGCCGTGATGGCTTAGTTGGTCCTGATAAGTCTTTTATTCACCAACTAGGAGAAAGCTCTGAGACTGTGATTCAGGAAGTGATACAGGCTTTTGTTCCTTGGAAAAAAGGGCCATTTAGGTTGTTCAACGTCACTATTGACAGCGAGTGGCGTTGTCAGGATCGTTGGTATCGAATGAGTGAGAAAAGTGGTTGTGTTACAGAAGATTCATCACCGCTCAGAGTAGCAGATGTTGGCTGTAATAGTGGTTATTTCATGTTCCGCATGGTCCAATATCCAGTATCATGTGTCATTGGCTTTGAGCCGACACCAAAACATTTCTTTTGTTTTCACGTGTTTCAAAATTTTTTAAAACACCCTAAGCTACATTACGAGCCTTTTGGTTATCAGCAACTCTTCTTATACCCTAATTTTTTTGATCTTATATTATGTCTTGGTGTGTTATATCATCATACAGATCCCATTAAGATCTTAAGGGAGTGCCGTAAAGCTTTGGCCCCAAAAGGAAAATTGATCATTGATTGTCAGGGGATTGATGGCGAAGAATCCATCGCTTTGTTCCCCAAAAAACGTTATGCTGGTTGTTCGGGATTCTGGTGGTTACCCACCCTAAGTTGTCTTGAAAACTGGGTGCGACGAGCAGGATTTAGTCGATGGGTTGTGTTCCATAATGATTTTCTCTCAACGCAAGAACAAAGAACCACTGAGTTTGCTCCGATTAAAAGTTTAGCTGATCACCTGGACCCACAAGATCCTCGTTCCACTATCGAAGGATACCCTGCGCCAAAAAGATTTTATCTAACGGTGTATCGTTGACTAGTAATTTTTCTGGCCATCTTTTATGATAGATGTTGCTTAGAGTTGTTTTGATAACCCTGATAATGAGCTTATGATTCTCAACCCTCCTTATTCTGAGTCCGCCGAAAAAACTGTGTCTCAAAATCACTGTTTGCCAGGAGAAATGGGGACCACAACCCTCATCCCCCTTGTCCCCCCCATCCCTCTCCCCCCCCCCTTCTCCCCCC
>JAPOQT010000241.1 GCA_026710525.1 Pseudomonadota bacterium | reverse complement strand
TTAGAACAAGCAGCTCCTTTTTCTTTGTCTCGCACAAACCAGTTCATAGCCCACCCTAAAAGCCCCGATTCCTGACTCAAGGATGCCGCCAGAGGAAACAGTAAAAACCTGACCTCTTGTCCTTTCATGGTAACGTAAGGATTCACACAGCCTGATAAACTGCTATCACATACAAGGAATCGGTACTGATTTGTTTTTGCTATCTTAGCAAGTTTCATATAGGGGAGCAACGTGCTGGGCTCTAGGTCACTGGCCAGCAAGTTATGATCATGGGGACTGTGACCATTTGTCCGGCAACCACTCACCATAATCATGAGAGTCACTAAAAAAGTGGCCACCTGGCCTCTGCCTACGCTTATTAGTGCTAACAAGAGTCGATCGGTGTGCAAATTTTCACCAAAATAAGTGACGCTTCAATCCATAACCCCATCTCTAAGGAGTGAGATCAGCTGTTAATTCAAGGTTAGGTGGATGGCTCAACAATCAAACACCTTTGCGCCGGAGCTATCGGTTGATTATATGAAAAACTAAAACCAAGGACAACCCAGATCTTTTGCCACTTCCCTGGCATAAAATAACGTCTGACAAAGAACAATCAATGGCTCAGGAAGTTAGCCGTTTCAAACAGAGCATGATCTGTAATCTCAGATCTTTCAAAAAAGATTTCGTGCTTTGCTGTCGGAAAATAAACTAAATCCACACTCTGATAAGCAAGCTGATTAGCGCGAGTTACCCATTCAAGAATACCTTCTGGCGACACAATATACTCCTGACCACCTAGGAAAATAAGGGTGGGCACTAAATTTCTTCTCATATTATCTTCCTGAAAGATCTCGTGGCTCGCTTGAAATGTCGCCCTTACCCAAGCCATAGACGGCGGCGGAATGGGATATGGTGTTGATCGAAAGCGATAATATTTCTCCCTATCACCCGTGAGCCTATTTTCTTCGAATGGGTAGTCTATTTCACTTTTAACGTTGGCTCTTATTTTACCTAGACCAATACCTGTTGCCAAACGGCTTAAAGGCTTTGCCACAAATCTTGGCACTGGTTTCTTCCTTAGTTTAAGGAGAGGAGAAGATAATACGATTTTATCGGGAGTTAATTGGCCAGTAAGAGTGCCATAAAGAGCGATCATCCCGCCCATACTATGACCCACAATCGAATAGCTTTTGTTGGGATAGTGGTCTGCTAGAAAACTAAGATACGCCGCCACGTATTGATCATAGCTACCAATATGACCCCGTACTCCTGAGCTACCCCCTTGACCTTGATAATCAAAAATAACCACAGCCCTACCAAGTTTTTGATAAAGAAGATCGTAGACTTCGATATATTTTTCAAGCCACTCTCCGCGGCCAAGCATAAATAATAGAATATGATCATCATCATCTTTTCCATAGTAATAATCATCTGACCCCACAAAAGTACCATAACGAATGGAGATATCTTCTCCCTGGTGAGAATAGTTGTAATGGCTGACCGTCAAATGGCTGTGATCTATAGCATAAAGACTTTCTGCTAAAAAACAAATTAAGGCGACAACCACTGCCATGCTAAAATACGTCACCTGGTTAGCAGCAAAAGTTTGATGGTTATAAGACATATCATTCCTCCATAGACCACTGGTAAACACAAGCGGGTTAGTTACCCCCCAGCCCACAACCTAAACTCAATCGGCTATTAGGTAAGTTGTTTTTAATGGCACAGACATTTCTTCGTAATTTTATTGCGCAACCAGCTTTACAAATGATTTTTTGTGAAGAAATTCTACTTATTTCTGAGTACGACCGACGCTTAGCAGGCTTATCGAATGTGACCTCCCTTAATTTAGTCACCCTTGAAACTTTAGCCTATATCAGCTCTAGTTCCATAGAATTCATAACATATTACTTGGAAAAATACAAGCACATTCTGACAAATGTCACCTGTTTGCCGCAAAATATTAGCCGTCTTCACCCGCAAACCAAACACATTTATTTTTGTGGTACTAAAAAACTGTTTATCACTCGAGGATGCTCGGCTGATCTGCTCGCAGCAGCTCCCATATACTCTAAGCAACAACTAGGAGAACATTTAATCAATGGTCTCATACACAAGGAACAAAAAGCTGCTCTCACATCCTCGCAGCAGAATAGGGAGGTGATTTTTTTCTGTTTCAAGGACGAAAGAGAAACCTTGAGTGCGACATTGCAAATCCGCACAGAAGGTTATCTCGCTTATGGATTAATTGGATCGAAATAACTCGCTGGTGGCTGCTTACTAATCTCGCGTGTTTCTAAAGTCTTGTATTTCAGAAAAAATAGGTGGCCAGTGACGCACCGACTCTTTCCAAGCTCTAGGCGGCACAAGAAAACCAAGGAGAACCAATGAAAGCAAGGCCTCTTTTGAAATAAATTCTTTTCCCGAGCGTATAGGATTAATGACTCTATGGTTAAGAGCGCTGAAAATATTATAGCCAACGATAAATTTTTTTAAAAAGAGTTGGTACTCGAAATAAGCAAGAATACCATTATGGTAAAACATCCATTCTTCACGAATCTCTCGATATCCCATAGCTTCCCACTTTGCCGTAGTATCGAACAACTGAGTGCTCGCATCTTCTGCTCTTGTTGCTTGATATACCCTCTTACACATAGACTCAATCTTTATCCGATCTTCTGGCACCACTTTGGCTATCGTGCGACGAGTTAATTGGTATAAACAAAGCTTTTTATCCGAACCTGGAAACACTGACTGAGCAGCCTTGGCGAATCCTGTCGGGAGATCACCAATACAAATATCAATATGGGTGGCACCTCGATCTCTCATATCTTGAAACACCTGGTAACAAAGAGACTCATCAATGGAATCGGCGCACAAAATACTCAGCACATCTTGTTTCCCTGCGTCACTCACACCAAGTACGCATAGGAGTTGAGCTGACCCATGTCCTTCCCTATGAGACGGGTCATGAATTAAGACATCCCGATGCTGAAAAAACACTATGGGATATCTTTTTTCAAGGGGTCGTGAGCTCCATGATTTAAACTGATGGTAGAGAGGTCCGAGGACCTCATCCTGTAAAATCAAGGAATCTGAGGTAGTTGATAGGCTGCTCTGGTGGGCTATGTTATTCGCGTCGTCACCTAATAAGGGCTCGACCTTATTTTTAGTATCACTATCTGGACAATGGTCAACGGTAGCGCTACTTAAAGCGCGGTCAAAAAGCTTTTTTTTCAAATAACGAAGATTATCCGAATTCTTGCCAAGATCTTGATTAATCCCTGGACTTCCCTTTAATGTTACCGTCTCTTCATTTAGCATAATTCATTCTTTACTATGAGTTAAGGCCACTTGAACGTAGCAATGGCAAACTTTTATCAGAAAACAACCGACTTTGCAAACCTATTTAACTTCCTGATCTAGCCAAGCTAAACCATAATCTGTTAATTCACTGCCCTCGATTCTCTGAGGCGCCCCTGACATCAAACATGCGCCTGATGTGGTTTTAGGAAAAGCCACCACGTCTCTCAAATTCTGAGTGCCACACAAAAGCATCACCATTCGATCGAAGCCAAAAGCCATACCACCATGAGGCGGCGCACCATAAGATAAGGCTTCTAAAAAGAAGCCAAATTTCTTTTCTGTTTCTTCTGGAGATAAACCAAGTAGGGAAAAGATTTTTTTTTGTAAATCTGACCGATGAATCCTAATCGAGCCGCTTGATAACTCGTGACCATTGCAAACAACATCAAAACATTGGGATGTGAAGTGGCTGCATGACTCAGGTGTGACGGTTGTTGGATCTAAATTTAAAATAGTCTGTACATCTTCTAGAGACGGCATGGTGAAAGGATGATGTACCGAGGATAACTTGTTGTTCGTCTGATCCCATTCAAACAAAGGAAATTGATTTACCCAGGCCAAAGCAACACCTTGAGGATCAGCTACCTTCGATATATCCGCTAAGTGGCGGCGCAGGAGGTCACCGAGACGAGTGGTTTCTGCCTGACTACTGGTGCCAACAAAAAACCAAAAACCGTCGCCCTCCTGATCAAACTGAGGCTTATTATTGTTACAGGTTAACCAAAGTTGAATTTTTTCATAACCATACTTTGTTATATCTAACAGTTTTGTCTGCTCCCCTTCAGAAAACCATTTCGCTAAACTTCCGCCCAGGGTATGACCAACGCGCTTCATATGAAAAACGCGGGCATCAGCTGACAGTGTTTCAACATAACTTACTACCTGATCAGCCACTTTCCTGGAAAAAGAAAATACTCTGTCCGACACAAATATGGCCACCACTGAGGCCTGCTGACTTTGAGCTAGTAAGGACTTGGTTAACGGAAACGCCAACCCTTGAAATAAGGAGGTAACATCCAAAAGAGGTAGGCCGTACCTAAGATCAGGTTTATCACTACCGAAATAGCGAATGGCATCACGGTAACTTAGCTGTGGCATAGTGAGAGATGGCTCTTGCCAAAAAGTCTGGCAAAACTCTAAAGCAAAATGTGCTATCGACTCTTCAGTCACAAAACTAGCTTCCATATCCACCTGGGTAAACTCAGGTTGACGATCAGCCCTAAGATCTTCATCGCGAAATGATTTGGTGATTTGATAGTAACGATCAAAACCAGCACACATAAGGAGCTGTTTCAAGGTTTGCGGAGACTGGGGAAGAGCGTACATAGCATTACGGTGCATCCGCGAAGGAATCAAATAATCCCTGGCACCCTCGGGTGTTGATTTATAAAGAATAGGGGTTTCCACCTCTAAAAAATCCCTCTCTTCGAAAAACCGCCTGATTCTTGCCGCAGCATCAGATCGCTGGCGAAAAATCTTTTGTAAACGCTGATGCCGCAGGTCAAGGTAACGATAGCGGAGTCTGAGCTCTTCCTTGGTGTCTGCTTGAGCATCAAACAAAAAAGGCAGGACGCCCTGTGACTTGCCACTAAGGACCTCAAACTTGGCGACCTGAAGCTCTATCTCACCCGTGACCATCGATGACAACACCGCTTCCTCAGGACGCAAAATAACCTCGCCCCACACCCTTACGACAGCTTCCCTGGTACAATAGGCTAACATATCTGTATTTTTGTCATCTTCGAGGAGCTGAGCAAAGTTCAATTGGACCAGGCCATAATGATCTCTTAAATCCATTAACAACAAACCACCGAGATCTCGCCTGCGATGAATCCAACCACACAGAACAACACGTTCACCCACTAATTTTCGAGAGAGATCTGATAGTCTGTGGGTTCTCAACATATATTTCACGACTTGCTCCTACAAAATAAACACAGGGTTTTACCTACAACTTTTGTTGCGCAAATTCTTGAGTAATCTCTACTTTATATAGCAACTTAGCTCCTGAATTCATGCTGGCATGAGAGATTGCCAAAACCTGATCCCCATGAAAACCAATTGTTTCAGTTGTTAACGCCAGGTCTTGCAGTCGATCTAAATGACTACCCACAACCTCACTTACCCGGCTTTCTTCATCGGAGTCAAGATTAGACCCCACTAAATGACCGTTAAGACGAAAATAGGCGACCTTGCCCTTTGATTGATGGATCAAGGTGAGTAATATTTTACGCTGTTCAAGACGACGACCTTCTGCTTCGGCACTTTTGGACTCTAACATGTTAAAAGTCGAGTTCAATAGTTTCATCACTCGACTAAGTTCATCTCTGCCTACAACATCTAACCGCTTATGGGTTAAGCCTTGATTATAAATATCCTTCACAAATGCCCCCATAAGATCAAGGCGACTAGTGACATGCTTCTTCAGAGAATCCATAACAATCGCAAAAACAATCATCACAAACGTCACAGAAATAATCATTTGAATATAAGTATTGCTTCTATAGCTTGAAAAATCCGTAAAAACCTGGTCTAGATAATAGCTCGCCGTAGCCACATAGTAATGGGGTTTGTCAGGATTAAAATGATTAGGCTCATGTAAGTACTGTTTAATCGACAGCAAAGATGACTCAAGGTGATTAAAAATCAAACTCTGAATCATAAAGCTCGAAACAACCAAGAGGGTTGTTAGTGTGACTACCGCTAAGAACAGCAGAATAATTCTCGTACGAAGTTTCATAGGATATTTTGCCTAAATTCTTAAACGATACTAGCCAGCTTTTGGACAGCATTTGAACTGCCAATAAGCACCAATTTGTCTGCTTCTTGAATAATCTCTTGGGCTTTAGGGTTGGCGATCACCACTTCACCTCGGTAGATAGCAACCACACTCACATTAAAGCGATTACGGAATTGGAGGTCCTGCAATGACTGACCAACAAAACGCTGCGGCGTCGAAATTTCTGAAAGACGAAGCTCTTTGCCGAGATGAAATTGTTCTAGTAAGTAGGGCTGAGATAATCTTTCTGCTAGTCGGACACCTATTTCTTCCTCAGGATTCACCACCTCATGCGCCCCGACCGAATGAAGCACTTTACCGTGAAGTGAATGAATTGCCCGGGCAATAATCCTGGCACAACCTATTTGAGATAAAAGAGCCGTGGTGAGAATCGATGATTCAATAGAACTCGCCCCCATACCAACAATGACACAAGAAAATTTCTGGACCTCAAGCTCAAGAAGAGCGTCTTTATCGGTGGTATCTGATTGTACCGAAGCACTCACCTCTCCAGATATTTCCTCTATAATCTCTTTTTTCATGTCGACCACCAGCACGGGGTAACCTTTTTGGGATAAGGTAATGGCTACTGATCGTCCAAATCTTCCTAAACCAATGACGGCAAATGCATGACTCACGTAATACTCCACTTATTTAAACTGACTAGCGTCATTATCCTATCATGATCTGAGCACTCGGATACTCTACTCGAGAACGATCGTCATTAGCCAGAGCAATAGCCAATGTTAGAGGGCCAATTCTGCCAATAAACATACCCAGAGCAACAATTAAGCGACCAAAAGAGCCTAATGATTCTGTAATTCCCAAGGATAAACCCACCGTACCTGTGGCACTAAAGACCTCAAACAACAAAGCCATCGGCTCTAAATGGGTTTGGGTGAGTAATAATAAAAACCACAGAACTCCTATGGTTGCCAAAGATAAAATAATAAGAGCTGAGCCCTTAGCAATGGCATCCATCGAAAACGATCTCGCAAACAGTCGGACCCGACTATCGTTACGTACAAGGGTTGGTAGAGTGGCCACGAGTGTGGCAAAAGTTGTCACCTTAACACCACCAGCCGTACCCCCGGGTGCGCCACCAATAAACATGAAAAACAACATGATAACCATAGAAGGATAACCAAACTTTGCCATATCAACCGTATTAAATCCTGCTGTTCTCAAACTAATACTGTGGAAGAAACTATTCACCAGTCGGTCGCCATACGTAAGATGACTCAACGCTCCCTGCCATTCAATTGAGGCCACAGCAATACCACCAACGACGATAAATAATGTTGATACCGTGAGCACAATTTTCGTTTGCACACTCAAAGGAGAACGATGAGCCCCTAAGGCTAATCGTCTTGTCATCTCAAACATTGCCACAAAGCCCAGGCCACCCAAAATAATCAGCACACCATAACAACATAGCATCCAAGGTGATGAAGAGAGATGAGTGAGAGAGTGAGGGGTGAGAGAGAATCCGGCATTACAAAAAGCACTCACTGCCTGAAAGATTCCCAGCTTCATCGCTTCAAGATACCCCATACCTGTTCTGAGATGACCATAAGCTAACAGGAGGGCGCCAATAAGCTCAATAGCTACTGTGGCAAGAACAATGAAAATAATGAGCTGATTGGTTGATTTAATACCTCTCACCGAAAAGAACTCGGAAAAGGCTCGCCCGGTGCGCACCCCCATCCGACCGCCTAAAGCAATAATGGCAAACGTTGAGAGCACCATAATGCCAAGGCCACCCATTTGCATCAAAATCAACACAATAAACTGGCCGAATTCTGAGAGTTCTTGACTAATATTGATCACCGAAAGCCCTGTAACACATGCCGCCGAAATAGCCGTAAAAAAAGCCTCCGAAAATGTGATACTCGCCCCTTCTGCATGGGCATCTGGCAAATAAAGGAATAGGGCTCCTAAGCCAACCAGAATCGCAAAGCTAACGAGCACGAAGAGAGCAGGTGCCGACTGAAAGCTTTCATAAACATCTTCGAAAATAGGGCTCTGTAGTGTTAAATAGCTGTACAGGCCAAAGAGATACATAAAGATCAAGGTTTCACTCACCACGCCATGCCAAACGTTATAAATGCATCCAGCTAGGATAAGCAAAACCACAAATAGACCGGCTAAATGTCTTTTGTCACCATAAAAATATATAACCGAGAGAAATCTGAGGGAAATGAGGATACAAGAGACAATAAGCGCCAGGACAACTGATACAATCCATTGCTCTGAGGTTAAATGAAACCCGAATACCAACACCGATGAAACAAGGGTCACCCCCAATAAATGGCAAATGGCCTTCCGGTATTTCGCTAACCAAACCCTAACCTTATCCCTCGGCGAAATAATCTTGGCAAGGTGAGCTTGGGATGGTGTTTCATCTATTGGCCGAACATAAATAGCCGTTACTAGCCCCAAATAAATAAGAAAAAATATTAAGGCACAGGCGACAATCGGATCATCTGGCACTACCAATAAAAAAACAGCCACCGAAGAAAAGATGACAAAACAACCTAGGAGCGTTCCCCAGAGCTGTTTCGTTAGGAGGCCAATCATCGTCAGAGCACCCGCCACCAACCAACTGGCTGAGAGAACTCGACCAGACATGGTAAACTCACCACGTGGCCCAAAAAGCCCCTCCACGTCATGGAGAAAATATGCTCCCAACACACACAGCAAGCACGCTGTCATCATGCGTATGGTAGCTAATAATGTGGCAGAAATGGGATGTTCGTAAGAAACCGCTGAAGACATATACCCTTCGTCGCTAAGTGCTTGTATCTTGGCTATGTTATCACAAACTGCTATAAACTTTATTGTCATTATAAACAAACCGGCCGGCTGTGACCTGGTTTATGATAATAAATGACAAATTTTGACTTGAATATGCGTTATACTAACTCATTGCTTTTTGACGACTAACTTAAGAAGGATCTTTATGTCACCCTCCGTTAAGATGTACTATACTTTTGCTGATGAAGCCCCTGCTCTAGCCACATACTCTCTTTTTCCTTTATTAGAGAAAACCCTGGCCTTATTTGATATTCACCTCGAGCTCAAATCCATTTCCCTAGCTTCTCGGGTTCTGATGGCCCTATCAGAGTACCTTCCAGATCACCAAAAGATCCCTGACGACCTCAATTTTTTACAAGACTTAGTGAACACTCCTTCTTGCTGTCTCATTAAGTTACCTAATATTTCTGCTTCATTATCCCAATTAAAAGAATGTGTTTCTGAGTTACAGTCTCTTGGTTTTAAGATACCTTCTTATCCAGAAAAAGCTGAAAGTCCAGAAGATTTGAAGCTCAAACAATGCTTTGATAGCACCCTAGGTAGCGCCGTAAACCCTAAGCTTCGTGTTGGTAACTCTGACCGCAAAATTCCAACACCTGTCAAAGACTATGCGATGCGATATCCTCATTCTATGGGTAAATGGATAATGGAATCAGGATGTCACGTTAGCTCTATGAAACATGGTGATTTTTACGATTCAGAAAAAAGCATAAGTCTTCCAAGTGACGACACTTTGCAAATTATCTTTGAGCCGGATCAAGGAGAGCAAAGAGTCTTGAAAGAGATTGCTGTGAATCGTGACGATGTGATTGATGGCTCTTTTTTTAGCGTTAAAGCATTTGAGGAGTTTATCCAAAAAGAAAAGATCGACGCTCAACAAAAAGGGGTGATTTTTTCTCTCCATCTCAAAGCCACCATGATGAAGGTATCAGATCCTGTGATTTTTGGCCATGCACTCAAAGCATATTTACCTGAGTTTTTTACCAAATATTCTGATATTTTTGCTGAGCTATCCGTTGATCCTCGTCAGGGGCTTGGTGATCTGTTGATAAAAATCACGGGGCATCCTGCCGAATCAGCTATTCGCCATGACTTAGAACACTCTCTCAATCAAGGACCTGAAATAGCTATGGTGAACTCTGATAAGGGTATCACTAATTTCCATGTGCCAAGCGATATGATTATCGATGCTTCTATGGCTGCCCTGATCCGAGGTGGCGGTAAGTTATGGAATAAGGATGGCAAGCCTAAGAATGCCAAAGCCGTCATACCTGACCGTTCCTACGCTGATCTTTACCAAGAAACGATTAAATTTTGCCGATACTTCGGCGAATTTAATCCCAAAACCATGGGAAGCGTGGCAAATCTTGGCCTTATGGCATACAAAGCCGAAGAATATGGCTCTCATCCCACAACATTCGTGAGCGACACTAAAGGAACATACAAGGTTGTGGCCAAAGAATCACATAAAGTGCTTATGAGTCATCAAGTTGAGCAGGGTGATATTTGGCGACTGTGCCATACAAAAGACGAAGCTATCAAAGATTGGTTCCAATGTGCTCTTAGCAAAACAAAAGCAAACCAAGCAAATCCAAATAACAAGAGTCACACAGTTTTTTGGCTTAATATCAAACGAGCCCATGACCACGTCCTCATCGTGAAGCTTAGTGATTTTTTATCCCATCATCAGGACATGGATGAGGTGACTATCGAGGAGCCTGCCGAGGCCGCCAAAACCACCCTCTTCAGAATGCAAAGAGGACTGAACACCCTCACGGTCACAGGTAATGTACTTCGTGATTACATCACAGATCTTTTCCCCATCTTAGAGTTAGGTACCAGCGCTAAAATGCTATCAGTCGTGTCTCTGATTCAAGGGGGACGGATTTTTGAAACAGGCTCTGGTGGCTCAGCACCAAAGCATGTTGAGCAAATGACCAAAGAAAATCATCTGCGCTGGGACTCCCTTGGCGAGTTCCTCGCATTGCAAGAAGCCCTGAACCACCTAGCAGAGCATCATCAAGATCAGCCTGACCTTGCCGACCTGACTTCTGCTGTAACACAAGCTACCGAAGAATACCTTAAGAAGGGCTGGTCTCCTTCAAGGGTGTGTCATGAGCGGGACACTAGGGGCTCACACTTTTTATGGTTTTTAGCCTTGACAAAAGCCTTAGCTAGCGGTGAAAATCGTCATAACAAGTTATGGCAAAAGGTATACCAAGAGTTAGAGGTGAACAAAGAGCTCATTCTTCAAGAGCTTCTTGCGGTGCAAGGAAAACCCATAACCACTCAAGAGCTAGGAGGTTACTATTACCTAGAGCCTAACAAAGCCTCGACTTTCATGAGACCTAGTCAGACATTTAATCGCATTCTTGATCAATTACCTACTCACTAGATCTGATGATTAAACCAACAGCCATTCAGCTGGTTACAAGAGGCTCTAAGCTTGCTCTCTGGCAAGCTCATATGGCTGAATTAGCCATCTCAAGGACCGGGGTACTAGCCCATGTTTATGTGAAGAAATCCTTAGCTGATCACCAACCAAATACTCAACTGAAAGACCTTGCTGTTGAACAGGGGGTTAAATCTTCTTTTGTGGGCACCCTTGAACGGGAGTTGATTAACGGCCACGCTGATATGGCTGTTCATAGTCTCAAAGACTTACCAACAACATTACCGCGAGGCCTTGGCTTAGTAGGTTACTTGGCTCGCCATAGTCCCTATGATGTTTGTTTGGTCAAAAAGACGGTGAGAAAATCCATCCCTCCTGTGCTTTCCCACCAGACTGTTAAACAATTTTCTTCCTTAACATTTGCCACCTCTAGCCTAAGAAGACAAGCCTTTCTCATGCCCCATATCCCCCAGGTGTCGTTTCAGGATATCCGCGGCAACATTGAGTCCAGACTGAGGAAAGCCCTTGAAAATAAGTCTTTAGACGGGCTAATCCTATCCCACGCCTCCCTAGCACGCCTTAAGGACGACCCTATCACCAGTCAGTATCTTCAGTCGTTTCATATGAGTCAGGTTGATTGTCATCTACTTGTTCCATCTCCAGGTCAAGGCGTCATTGCCCTTGAGATGAATGTCGACCATCAGCTTTGGCCTAAGATGACCACCGTTAGTTGTCATCTCACCGAATTCTGTTGTTCCCTTGAAAGGGAGATTGTTGGGGCTCTCGGCGGTCATTGTCTCATGCCTATAGGATGTTATGTGAATGCTCATTACTACCCAACCCCCGAGTTAACCATTCTTTTAGCCATAGCTAGTCCATCGGGAAGCCATAGAATCCTGTGGCAGACCAAAACTAGGGTTGCCTTATCTCAGGTGTATGATATGAGCAAGCGAGCCACTCTTTTTCTTGCCTTAAAGAGGGATGCCTACCAATATGTCTTAGATCAAAAGGGAGAAAAAATTTACATGTCTCTCAACAGACCATTCCCCAATAAGCCATAGAATCGGCTCTGGCTATCGGAGAATCGCTTGGGCCATAACGTGATCACGCAACAAAGCAATATTTGTTTTTTTGTGAGTCGAGACTGAGAAAACATCTTGGCTCTTAATCTCTTCTGATGCCAATGCTGCTCTCATGTTGTTTTCCTGGATCATTACCTTTGCTTTGGCTAGTTTATCAGCTTTTGTGAGCACCACGGAAACCCTCTTTTCTTGTTGTTCCAGATGCCTTATAAAGTCAAATTCTTCTGGTTTAAATTGTCGTCGAATATCAACCAGACATAAAAAAAGGCATACTGTTTTTCTTTCGGTATATGCCGCCATCATGGCTGGCCATTTCTTGGTAATAAAACTAGGAGTTTTCGAAAACCCATAGCCGGGAAGATCCGTGAAAATAACTTGCTCCATCCAAAGATACATATGTATCATTTGGGTTCTGCCAGGGGTATTCGATGTTCTCGCTAATTTTTTTTTTCTGAGTAAGATGTTGAGTAAGGATGACTTGCCACAATTTGATCGACCAACAAAAGCAACCTCGGGATAACCAAAATCCTTTAAACCTGATTTATTGCTAATGGTAGCCAAGTGTTTTACATCCATATGTTCTATTCTAAAGGGTAAGAAAATAACTGCCACTAATAATGTTAAAAAATCCTACTTGCTAAAGCCTGCAACCGAAGACTTTAAAGTGAGCCGTTGCATGGTTTTGTTACCGCCTCGATAAGGGGAAGGGGGCGACCATGAATCTGCGTGACAGATGAAAAAGCAGATATCCATTTGCCATGTGCCATATATAATGAATACCATGAGAATGATAGGGACAAACAGCCATATCAAAAGAACGAAATACAATAGCTACCGTAAAAATAAGCGCCCCGATAAGCATGTGCCTTTTACCTTGCCGGTCTGGATCGAGGGCTGCCAGAAGGTAGAGGACCGCCAAAATACCAAGATATGCTGATGACCCATTCATCATGCCATTGGGATCGATGAACACTCCCACCCATGACAGCACCACCAGAATCATAACAAAGCCAGCTTGTTGCCAGGGAGTGTAACGGAGAATGCTACCCGTATACACATAAAGAAAATAGATCGCACATAGTGCAATACTCACCACATCAGCCACTAATGTTCCGGTTGTCGCCATAGCATGAAACGAGGCGCTTGCGAAACCGACTGCCAAAACACTCGCTGCATAAATACGGGTTTTTAATGGATGAATGGTTTGCGCTGATCTCGCAAAAATAACAGCAGCTGCGCCAACAAAAAAAAGATTTGATAGTAAATTAAGAGGCTCTGCCCAAAAACCTGGAGCCACCCTCTCGCAGTAAATATCAACATAATCAAAGAGATTCATAGGACGCCATTTCCTTCGTTTATAATTACATTACACAACGCCTCAGGTATTGCCGTTAGGTGATTCAGATAAAAATTATAGCAAATCTACTTGGCAAATGAATCGTGGTGAATTATCATAGCCCTGACTTTGTGATGACTCATGGCCATACTACGAAAAGCTTTTGGATACTGGTCATGATAAACCGAGAATAAATACGAGGCGTCTTATGAATCAATACTACCATCGCCTGGTTCTCATTGCTCTGTGTCTCACGATCTTCCATCAGTCGTCTTGTGGAAGTGGTACCTTGACTTCACCAGACCTACCTGAAGACCCCCAAGCCACCAAGGAGATCACCTCAAAATTGGCCGAGTCCCAGAATTTAGTGGCTGTCTCGCCGTCTAGCAAAAATAAAATCATCGTTCCTAAGCAGGATGATCACCCGACACAACCTGATCAAGTCTTACCAAATAATCATGTTTCTCAAAACAAATCTCCCTCCCATTCACCTGAAGACCGCTTGTCGTACCAACCGAATAATATTCCTAGCCTCATAGAGCCATCGTCTGATTCTGATCACTTGTCGAATAACCCGACAGTACTCATTTCCCTCAAAGGTCTCAAATTCCAACGAGGAGGTAGACTATGTATAGCCGTTCATTCATCTCCTGAAAACTTTCCTGCCTCCCATGGAGTGGTGTCTTTTTGCCAATCAATTATCAGTATGATTGAGGTGCCTCTGCCATCCAAGGGAACATATGCGATCACTGTCCTTCATGACCAAGACCTCAACCATAAAATCACCACCGGCTTTTTTGGCATCCCCAAAGAGGGTTTTGGGTTTTCTAATAATCCACCTATTTTTACCGGGCCTCCCCATTTTAAAAAGGCTGCGCTTTATTTCGAGCGCGCCAAGAGCATCTCCATTAAAATGATGTATTTCTTGTGATGCAGTCAACACGATCTCGTAGAACACTTGCTAAGTTTACCCCTTGGTATCTAGGGACGAACCTCGTCTACTGCTTTCTGGTTATTTTGTGGGGGGCTCTCGTAAGAGCCACAGGCTCAGGAGCTGGTTGTGGCGCAAGTTGGCCCCTGTGTCATGGTGAATTTATCCCACCAGCAGCCGTGAGTACCATGATTGAATTTACTCATCGAGCCATGAGCGGACTACTCCTAGTCACCATCCTGGGTGGCGTTTTTCTATCATTTCGCTGCTTTCAAAAACATCATCCCTGTCGGGCTTGGTCTTTATTATGTCTGTTGTTTGTGATGATTGAAGCTGGAATTGGAGCCATGCTCGTCCTCCTCGAACTCGTGGGTGAAAACCCTTCTGCCATTCGCGCCTATGTTATGGGAGCCCATTTAATTAATACATTTCTATTACTTGCCACCCAGTGGATCCACTTCATCAGTGTCGTAAGGATAGCCCCGGGAATAGGACAACTGGGCAAAGCTGTGGTAAAAAAACCTGTTTTTGTTAGCTGCGTATGCTTGTTACTCCTTGTTTCTGCTTCTGGTGCTATGGTGGCTCTGGGTGACACCTTATTTCCCGTCGATTCTCTCGCCGAAGGCTTTTGGCAAGCTCATATGCCCCAAGCTCATTTTTTGGTCAAACTAAGAAAAGTTCATCCCTTCTTAGCGATAGCCACGAGTTTAATTCTGGTTATTTACGTCAAAAATATTCTTACTCACTCACAACCAGTGGCGCTATTTCTCAAAAGGTTGGCTGTCAGCCTGGTGATAGCTACCATCGGACAACTTCTTTTTGGCGTACTCAATTGGATCTTACTCGTGCCTTTATGGAGCCAGCTAGTTCATCTAGCCTTAGCATTAATTCTGTGGCTCTTACTGGTAGCGATCGGTATTGAAGACATGATGTCAGCCCCTAGCAAAAACCCTCAAATGACAAAAGGATCGTGATATACTGAAGGTCCATTTAAAGAGTGACTTGCCTTTATCTGCAAATTACAGTAGAAGAGATTCTTAGCTCTTGTGAGCTATGTGCAGGATGCTCTCAAACGTCACAAACAAGTAGTGAGTCAAGTGAATGACTCGATGGGCAAACATGTATAAAGTTGTGTTGTAGAAAGGGTAAACCCCATGAAAAGAACTTATCAACCATCTCGGATTAAACGCCTCAGAACCCATGGCTTTCGCGAGCGAATGTCCACTTTGAGTGGTCGGCGCGTGCTCAGCCAGAGACGAGCTAAAGGACGAAAAAGACTCACGGTGAGTATCTTTAAAAAATAACCCTGCATAATCATGAAGAACCCCTCCTAGTGAGTGCTTGTCTGTTGATCTCGTTCACATTTCCCAAATCCGAGCAAATTGTTAAAACTCGAGACTATAAAAGGATTCTAGAGGGGGGCAGGAAATACGTATCACGTTATTTTGTTTTACTCGCCATTCCTGCAGACAAAAGAAGAGCTGGGATCATTGTATCAAA
This sequence comes from Pseudomonadota bacterium, assembly GCA_026710525.1. Classification (GTDB taxonomy): domain Bacteria; phylum Bdellovibrionota_B; class Oligoflexia; order Oligoflexales; family Bin106; genus Bin106. Next base: position 6,724 of record JAPOQT010000241.1, on the reverse strand, counting down.
AAAGATAGGAGGCTCTGTGACAAGACACTTAATTAAGAGACGTATTCGCGAGTCTTACAGGCACCTCCCTGGGCTTATGATCCCCTCGAAACAACAACCGTGGTGTAACGAGTCATGGCCACCGATGGAGTTTGTTATTATTGCTAAGAAAAAAGCGACGACTGCTGATTTTCATCAGTTAAAAGGTGATCTACTAACCGCTATTTTAGCCGTCGCCCAAAAAGTTTTTACTCCCTCCGCCGTTAGCCAGACACAATCTGCTGGTGACAAAACATCGGTGACCAAACTGAGGCCGAGCTCTCATAATCAGACCTAATGCTGTTCATAGGTAACGTCAATCCACCCATTCATCTGTTTTTGTTACGACACTCTTATGATTTTGTTTGTTAGAAAACTTATCCGAGCCAGCCTAATAGCTACCATCATTTTATATCGCTATACCCTCAGCCCTCTACTGGGCGCATGGTTTGGCCCAGTGTGTCGGTTTTATCCTAGTTGCTCTAGCTACGCTTTACAGTGCTTAGAAAAAGACCCCATTCATGTAGCTATCAAAAAAATCACTTGCCGCCTTCTCCGTTGCCATCCATATTCCAAAGGAGGCGTTGACCTACCTTGAAATTTGACAAAGTCTCCGTCATCAGTGTGATCATTTTTTTGCTCTTTGTTTTCGCTTATGACAAACACTTAAAAAACAAATATCCCCATCTCAATCAACCAACACCGCAAAACGTGCCGTCGCCACAAAAAAGTGTTGCGCCGGTACCGAGTAGTCCTGATCCTGTGATGGCACCAGAAAACAACTGGCCCAATGAATCACCTGCGGCACCACCACCTGCGGCAACACCACCTTTAGTGGCTCAAGATGAGATTATTTTTGAAAATGATGATGTTCGTTGGCATATGAATCCAGGTACTGGTGGCTTTGCACGGGTTGAATTGAAAAACTATTTCACAGATTTAGCTAACGGTACTCCGGTTAATTTAGTTGGAGATCATCTCTGGACTCAAGCGGTGCTGCTTGGCGAGGGGTTAGCTCCTCGCTCTTTTACCGTCCTGAAAGAGGACCGTGCTGTTACCCTGATTCGGGATGCCGCTGACTTTAAAATCACCCAATCCTACCGTTTTCCCACTACTGGATTCACCGTGCTTTGGCATGTGACCATTGAAAACACCTCACCAACCCCCAAGCCACTCAATCTCTTTTTAGCTCTTGCCGATGTCATTGCTCCGCCTGCTGCCGTCAAAAAAAACTTTATGCTACCAGCCATCCCACAAGGTCGGCCGTCGATGATTGCTCTCACCCAATCCACACTCGACCGATATGATAGCGAGAAAATTTGTCACAATGATCATACCAAAACACTTGTCAAAAAAAGCCCCCTTAGCCTCATTGACCTCCTTGGCTTCGATCGCTATCACTTCATAACAGCTCTGCTACCAGGTAGACAAACAGCTCAAAACCAAAACCCGCCTAGTGCCGAGTTTCAGTCGGTACGAGGATACTTCAGTCTCTATAAAAAACCAGCTGGCCCGGCTGGGTCGTGTCAGCTATCCATGTTTTTAGGGCAAAACTTCGGCCAACTCGGAGGAACTCAGTCTGTTGAGATGAACGTTGGTCTTTTCTTTGGTCCCAAGGACTACCGCATTACCCAAGAAAATCACCCCCGATTGAATGAGACAATCGACCTTGGCTGGTTTGGCTTCCTAGCTCAACCTCTTTTTTATGTCTTACACTTTTTCTTTGATCTCACCGGTAACTATGGCATGGCCATTATTTTACTCACCTTACTACTGAAAATACTGTTTTTTCCCCTGACTCGCGCTGCTGCTCAATCAATGCATAAAAGCCGTCTACTACAACCCGAATTAAATAAAATCAGAGAAAAATACAAAGGCGATCTCAGAACCCAACAACAAAAAATGATGGCTTTTATGAGTGAAAATAAAATCAACCCCATGAGGGGCTGCTTGCCTATCCTGCCACAAATGCCCGTGTTTTTTGCCCTTTACCGAGTGTTATCCACAGCCGTTGAACTCCGACATGCTCCATTTGTTGCCTGGCTCCAAGACCTATCAGCTCCTGACCCCTATTTTCTCACACCCGCTTTCATGGCTGCCGCTATGTTTATTCAACAAAAACTCACTCCACAACCTAGCGGCGATGATCTACAAAAGAAAATCCTCTTATGGATGCCGGTGATATTCTCCGTGATGATGATTGGCTTCCCGTCTGGCATGGTTCTATATATGCTAGTTAATTCGATTGTCTCTATTATTCAACAGCAGTATTTTAATTATATCTTGAGCAAAAAGTCATAGGCTATCATAAGCACCCAAAGGCATCATGGAAAAAAAAGCACACGGCAGCCATCCCCTTCTCACCCTATGGCAAACACGCCCCCATCTTCGTGTTCAGGGACTCAAGGGCATTATTTATTCAACCCTATATAAGGTCTTTGATATTGCGCCAGAAATCCTTATTGGTGTGGCAGTAGACACTGTTGTTCAAAAAGATCAGAGTTTTTTAGCTCGGCTATTAAATTCCACGGATTATCTTTGGATACTCACTGTGCTCGGCATGTTAACCTTTGTTATTTGGAGTCTCGAATCTTTTTTTGAGTACTTGCAAAAAATTACCTGGCGTGGGTTGTCACAAAAAGTCCAACACATATTGAGAATGGAAGGGTGTTCGGCCACCCTTTCCTACGGATTAGGTTGGTATGAAAATGAATCAACTGGCCAGTTTGTCACCACCTTAAACGAAGATGTTAATCAGTTAGAGTGTTTTTTAGATGGCGGCATGAACTCAATTATCCAGCTCATATCCTCCACCCTGCTTGTGACGGCCGTATTTGTTTACATTTCTCCGATTATCGCTTTATGTGCTGTACTGCCCATGCCATTGATTGCTGCCTGGTCATACCGGTTTCAGAAAAAACTTCAGCCCCTGTACCAGGACACCCGCACAGCTAGCGAACATATTGCCAAACGGTTATCTTCAGTGTTTTCAGGAATCCTAACCGTTAAGAGCTTCCATCAGGAAAAGTTCGAACTCAACCAACTAAACAAGCTGTCTCAACAATATGTTGAGGCTAATCAAAGAGCCATTGAGACCAGCTCTGTCTTCACCCCCACAGTAAGGATATTTATCCTTACTGGTTTTCTTGCTACTTTGCTGATCGGTGGTTACCTATGTTTTGAAGGAAAGCTAGGGGTGGGCGCCTACTCAACCCTGGTATTTTTAACCCAGAGACTACTATGGCCCTTTACCACCCTCGCTGATGTGGTTGATCTTTACCAAAGAGCTATGGCTTCCCTCAGTCGAATTTTAGATCTCACCGAACATCATGACCATATTGAAAATATGTCACAAAACACTCGTGATTATGACAGCCACAAATCACCAGAAGAGTTACGACTCGCTGACGTTGGATTTCATTATCCGCCGCAAAAGCTAGCACCAACTCATAATAAGGATAACCTGCAACCACAACCTAGTGCTGTACTGCAAAATGTCGATCTTGTGGCAAAACGAGGACAATTTATCGGCATCTGTGGCGAAACCGGAAGTGGCAAATCAACCCTTGTCAAACTGATGTTGCGATTTTATGAACCAACATCGGGACAAATTCTCCTTGATGGTGAGCCGACTAGTAACTATTCACCTTCAGCTATCAGGAGACTTTGTGCCTTCGTCAGCCAAGACAACTTCTTATTTGATACCACCATCAGACAGAACATTCTTTATGGGCAGCCAGAAGCATCGGATCAAGAGCTTGCTCAAGTAATAAGAGAGTGTCGGTTAGAAAAATGGTTAAGCACTTTGCCAGATGGTGTGGATACAGAAATTGGTGAGCGAGGGATAAAACTGTCAGGTGGACAACGACAGCGGGTAGCTTTGGCTAGGGCTATCCTAAAAAAGGCTCCTATCCTTATTCTCGATGAAGCAACTTCCGCCATCGACAGCGATACGGAAAAAGATCTTAGCGATGTCATCTATAAACTGTCAGCTAATAAAATTGTGGTGGCTATCGCCCATCGCTTATCAACCATTCAACAGGCTCATAAGATCTATGTTCTAGGTAAACAAGGACGTATTGTTGAGTCAGGTACTCACCAAGAACTACTCGCCCTATCTCATGGCACTTACTGTCATCTGTGGGATATTCAGTGGCAACAAAAGAAGCCATCCTAAAATTAAGGGCTACCTTGTAAATAATGGTAAATAACCCAAGCCACCGCCGTCACCAAAGTGAGAATCACGGACAGCCAAAAAACCTTAGTAGCCACATGTAGTGACCGGTTTTTTTTACGTTTGATTAGTTTTCTAGACGAACGCTTAGAAATAGCGGTTGGCCCCATGGTGCTAAAGTGGCTGCTACTTTTTTTATTTTGCTGACGAGAGTGACCTTTAGCCACCGAGTGATCTGCTTTGTTTGGAGGGTTTTTAGCTAGAAAGTCGCTTGTTTCTTGTAAAATCTTCTCGATTTCAGGCTCTTTTTTAAGATGGGGTAAGTCAAATTCAGACAAAATAGCACCCTAGCCTAGCATTCATTGAGCGAGCAACCTCATGGCTCTGACTCACAAGATCTCTCGGCGATTATATCATAAGTTCTTTAACATTTTTATTAGCGCCCCTTGCTGGCGATAAAACGAACTAGCCACCACGACCACAACACTTTTTATACTTTTTGCCAGAACCACAAATACACGGGTCATTTCGAGCAGGTTTTTTGCTAGCTCTTCTTGGTGGTTGAGGCTTCCGAGCCTGGGGCGGAAGCTCCGAATCTTTGACTTCATGATTGTGAACTGCTGGTATCGACCAACTTTTGCGCTTTAAGTCACCCACAACTTCCGCTTCCTTATCAGCCATCGCCTTCTCTTGCAGCAGAGCTGATTCACTAACAACCTCAAACTGCTGCTGTTTCGACATACCAGCTGCTTTTAACTTTTTTAAAAGCTCTGGGGGAAGTAGTTCTGCGTCCATAGATGACTCCTCTGTGGCTGATGAATTTGATTCACTATCCGGATGTTCTTCTACCAGCTGTGACTCGTCTTTGGCAACGACTTTTGGCAAACGAGCTAAAATAAACTGGGTAACTTCAAGATTTAACTCGGCAATTAAAGACGAAAACAGTAAAAAAGACTCTTTCTTATACTCTTGCAGAGGATTCCTTTGACCATAACCTCGAAGGCTCACAGAGTCTTTAAGGGAATCCATGTTCGCTAAATGCTTTTTCCATAATTTATCGATACTGTAAAGATAAAAAAGCTGAACCATGGGTTTAAGGGGTGGATGCTGAGCAATATAATCCAATCTCTCCCGAAACTTATCATTCAGTTCTGTCAGTATTTTTGATGATAAGGTGTCGTCATCTACAAGGGATACATCTTCATCAGACTGAAAGAGATCTAAATCGACAAGAAATGTTTTTTTAACTAGCTGACGGAGCTTTGAGTCGCTCCTTGACACACTGCTTGTTGTGTCATCTGCTGCCTGAGTTTCATCATGATTGCTGCCTTCATACACGGTGCCAGCTTGCTCCATACACAACGCAACATGATCAGACAGCACATCTTCGGTGACCTCCTCAAGATCAAGCTGTAGCATAAGAGCTTGCTTTCTCAAGTCGTAAATAATGTTTCTTTGGGTATTCATCACATCATCATATTCCAGGAGATGCTTTCTTGAGGCGAAGTTTTGCTCTTCAACACGTTTTTGCGCCTTTTCAATCGCCTTAGATACCATGGATGACTCAATGGCCTGACCTTCATTTAAACCCATGGTTTTCATTAAACCTGAAATCCTATCAGCCGCAAAGATCCGCATAAGATCATCCTCAAGGGATAAGAAAAAACAACTCACCCCTGGATCACCTTGTCGCCCTGAACGACCTCGGAGCTGGTTATCAATCCGCCGAGACTCATGTCTTTCGCTACCAATAACCATAAGACCACCCTTTTCCTTAGCCCCTGGCCCCAACTGAATGTCTGTACCGCGTCCAGCCATATTCGTTGCTAGAGTCACATGACCCACATGTCCTGCCTTGGCAATAATATCTGCTTCTCTCGAGTGGTTTTTTGCATTGAGAATCTCGTGGATAATTTTTCTTTTTTTCAGGAGTGATGAGAGCAACTCTGACTTCTCAACGGACGTTGTGCCTACTAGCACCGGCTGACCTTTTTGTTGTGCTTCTGCTATGTGATTAGCAATAGCTTCAAACTTCTCCCGGGCAGTTCGAAAAATAACATCGTCCTTATCTTCTCTAACAATAGGCTTATTGGTAGGAACAACCACCACATCGAGGTTATAGATTTTTTTAAACTCTACCGCCTCAGTATCAGCGGTACCAGTCATGCCAGATAACGTGGGATACATCCGAAACAGATTTTGAAAAGTAATACTCGCCAAGGTTTGGGTTTCTTTTTGAATTGTGACGTTTTCTTTTGCCTCTATGGAAGCATGCAGACCATCGCCATATCTTCGCCCTGGCATCAGCCGACCAGTGTGTTCATCAATAATAATCACCTGATTGTTTTTAACCACATAATCAACATCTTTTTTGTAAAGGACGAAGGCTTTTAAAGCTTGATTTAAATAATGAAGCAAATGAACATGTTCTTGATCATAAAGGTTGTCGATTTTAAGACGCTTCTCTAAATAAGCCACCCCATCATCGGAGAGGGTGACGGAATGAGATTTTTCATTCGTCACATAATCAAT
>JAPOQT010000240.1 GCA_026710525.1 Pseudomonadota bacterium | reverse complement strand
TGCGTCGTAATATATTTGACTAAGCTCAAATAGCTCCTGAAAAGCTCATGAGGATCGCTCACAAACACCCTTAACACACACCCGAATGACCATGACGATGATTTGTTAAGACATTTCGAATAAAACCATATTAGAAGATTTTAATTTTTATCTTATTGCGATAGAACCTAGGAATCACATGGCTAAAACAGCTATCTCAGGCACTTAATTGGCGTGGATCAACTCTCTATTCTCAACTAACCCACCAGAGAATTATGAAGGAATATGGAGATGAAGAGGCAGTGACCTAAAGTCTGTGACTTGCCAGGACTGTAATTGGGCAAAGATCAGCTTCATTGGTAAGCCTTGAATTGAGTCTTCATCACCATCAATATCTTGTAATAGTGTTTTACCAGCGCCTTCAATCCTCATACAACCAACACTACCACGCCATTCACCGAGTTTTAAATAACCATCTATTTCATGATCAGATAATGGCTTTACCTTGAGATGAGACTCATCTTTTAATGTGGCTAATATATGTTTTTCATCGCGATGCATATAACTCAAAATGGTAGCGTTATAGAGACTATGACACTGACCTTGCAGAATCTTAAGACGATCTCTTGCTTCTGCTTCATCCTGCGCCTTATCATAGATCACACCTTGACAAGCCATGGTTTGATCGGAAGCAATAATAAGTGAGCTAACATCAACCTCGAATGTGGTTAAAGCATGATTCATTTTAGCCAGGGCACGTTCATAAGCTCGAATGGCTGGGTCAGGGTGATTCCAATGATCTTCTGAGACATTTGTTGGACAAGCTTCAAAAGGAATGTCATACTTTTTTAAGAGTTGCTTTCTCGCTTCAGACTCCGAGGCAAGAATAATTTTATCGCAAATAATGTGCTTCATATCATAAATCTACAGAACGTGTTTAAATAACCAGACCAACCATAAATATGGGATAGTAAGATAAATACAATATAGGTACAAGCAGAATATGGAAGAACTCCTCAAAATTAACCACAGTGTGGCATGGCAAGCGACACAAAAACTTCACATAGATCCTGATATGTTCTTGTCATGGACCTGGCAAATGAATCATCAAATTCGCTCTCTTGAGCAAGCTGAGAGTTTTTTTGGCCTCAATGATCAAGAGCGTCAAGGTTTTATCCAAAACAAAGATATCTTTGAAATTGGCATTACGCCATACTACGCTTTTTTATCTGCTAGAAACGGCGGACATTTAGCCATGCAAAAGCAAGTTCTTCCTTCTACTAAAGAATTCATTGATCCTGATGGCCTAGAAGATCCACTCCATGAAAAAAATCAGTCTCCCGTGAAGGAAGTGGTTCATATTTATCCAGACCGAGTGGCGTTTTGTGTGGCCCAACTATGTCCAGTGTACTGCCGGTATTGTTTCCGCAAAAGAAGAGACAAAGAACATGGGTTACATTTTCATCGCCATGTTATCAAACAGGGTCTTGAGTATATCGCTTCGCAAACAAGTATTTCTGATGTACTCATTACAGGTGGCGATCCATTTCTAGCCTCTGATGAAGCTATTGAGTCCTTAATCAGTGCACTGAGAGATATTAGCCACGTAAAGATTATTCGATTTGGCACCCGTACCCCCGTTGCTTTACCGTACCGTTTAACTAAAAAGTTCACTCAAATGTTAAAGCGTTATCATCCGATTTGGGTGAATACCCATTTTAATTGCCAGGAAGAAATCACACCTGATGCTGCCTTAGCTTTAGCTAATTTGAGTGATGCAGGTATTCCTTTAGGTAATCAAAGCGTACTGTTGCGAGGTGTGAATGACTCTTGGGACAAGCTAGCCTCTTTGTGTCGTCAGCTTACTTATCATAGGGTAAGACCTTATTATATGTTTCATGCCAACCTTGTCCAAGGAACTCAGCATTTAAGGGTGCCGATTAAAACAGGACTCGAGCTTATTCGAAACCTGAGGGGGAAAATATCTGGATTTGCTATCCCCTCTTATATTCTGGATACTCCTAGCGGCAAAATTCCTTTGAATGAAAGAAATATTCTCGACATCGATGGCAATGATGTTCTACTTGAGAGCAACCATGGTGAAATTTGGCGAGAAAAAAATGCTTGGATCTAGACCGTCCTCATTAGGATACAATCAACTTAAAACCTCGCGATTTTAAGCTAAATGCAAGAGAGAGACTAGCTTTATCTCCCTCGAATTTTTGCTTAATATTTATTCCAACACCGGCTGCATCTCATCCGTAGACTCTTGATCAAGGGTTTCTTCACTATCAGATCCGGCATCTTGCTCATCTGTTTGCACCTCTTCAGCAGATCCTTGATCAAGGGTTTCTTCACTACCAGATCCAGCATCTTGCTCATCTGTTTGCACCTCTTCAGCAGATCCT
>JAPOQT010000239.1 GCA_026710525.1 Pseudomonadota bacterium | reverse complement strand
CAAAAATTCTTAGGAATCTTAGTGCTCATAGGTTACAAGAGTTTTCAAGCAAGTTTTTTGGCCAATCTTTACAGATCCTTTGGGAAGGAAAGCGAGATAAGTGGGGCAGGATTTTAGGTAAGTCGTCAGAGTATCTTCGAGTGACCGCAACAAAATCCTTATCGCCATCCCAAGGGGAGATGACTCGGTCAATTCTGAAGGGAGTAAGTCACTCAGGAACTTTATTAGTTGATCAGCATCAAAGTGATCCCCTTTTTACTAGCTAGTGTTTGCTTTGTATTATTATGATAACTAAATATCAAGATTAAAGATCAAGAGATGTTTTTATGTTCTTATCCAGAGTGATCATGTTCATTGGTCTGTTATTTACCAGCCTTCTCATATTGGGTTGTGGTCAAGAATCGGATTATGCTCTGAATTCGATTGAGAAGTCATGGCTAGTGAATAAGCACGTGCTTTTTATTGAGCAAACAGATGACCCTGATATATTCGCGTTGAAGGTATGTCTCTCGAGTGATCACGACAAACAAAATTGTAGTCATGCTTTTCAAACGAGATTCGGGGAAGCGATTGTGTTTCCATTGACCCAAGCTTTGACGCGGATGGAAAACGCTCTGAGCGTCACAGTGGCTGATGAAGAGAGTAAAAATCACAAGATGAGCGATTACATAAAACAGATTAGTGAGTTAGCTCAAGATTATTCTAGTGTTCCCATGATTATCGGTGGTGGTGTTGGCATAGGTTTAGGTGGAGCAGCCTCTCAGGAATTACTCGTTGAGATAAAAGAGCTTGATGATTTCATTGATAGGGTGAATTCAGGACAACTGTCAGAGACGAAGCTTTTTCAATTAGTTATGAAAGATAAACAAAAAAAAATCTTCAATAAGCAGCATATAGTCTTTGATTTGCTTAAGCATAACAGTATGGACTCTGTTGTGAAAAACGCTGTGTATCGAAAACGCGCAGCACTGAAAAGTCGAGTTATTTTGCTATTTTCAGCGGTTGTTTTTTCTTTAGCAGTATCAGTAAAAGGGGTGTCAAATCTCATTAATCATTACCAATCTTCTCAGTTATCATCGGATCAGGAGTTAGTGAGTGATGATGAGCCAGATCATTCTTCTATTAAGAATGTTTTGTTAGCATTACATCAGTGGATGGAAGTTAAGGCAAAATTAAAGCTTATACCTCCTGTGGATGAATACTGTTATCCCGTGTCTATCAAACAAATAGTGCAAGTTGAGTGTCATAAGTGGCCGTAGTCAATGGAAAGGTTGTCTGATGGTCAAGCAAAAACAAGGGGTAACGAGTCACCCTCCTTTAGCGTCAGAGCAGGAAGTCATCCAATTTAGCCGCTGTGGTTTTTCAGCAAGTCAATCATCCGGCCATTATTTAAAGCATTTGCAACACGCGTTAGCTGCAACCCAGGCTATTTTAGCCCGATTAGGATTATCTGACGTTATCATTAGTTCTGGTGAGATGAAGACTTATTATCAAGATGATCAAACCTATCCTTTTGGCATCAACCCTTTTTTTCGCTATTATTGTCCTATTGACGGGGCGTATCATTTGATACATTTCAGTGATCGTAAAGAACCTCACCTCACCATTTTTATGCCAGATGATTTCTGGCTCGTGACACCCAATCCTGAAGATCACCCTCGATGGCAGGACGTGACTTCTGTTATGACCTATGAATTCGCAACTCAGCAGCAAGGACGATTATCTCGATTACTCACAAAATGTTCTCAGGTTGGTCGTTGTATATTTTTAGGTGATGAGTCAGATGTTCCTGAGGGTTATGAATGTCATCCACCTGATGTCATCCGAGAGTTTGGTCAACTGAGATTACAAAAAACATCCTGGGAAGTTCTCTGTCACGTTGAAGCTACTAAAATAGCTTTGCAGGGCCATAAGGCACTTGAGCAAAGGTTTTTGCAGTCAGAGCCTGTGTCAGAGAGGGATTTATATTATGAGTACCTCCAAGCGACACAACAAACGTCTGAGGAGTATCCTTATCCACCGATTATTGCTTTGGCTGAGAACGGCGCCTTTTTACATTATAATTTGCGAGGTCGTAGCAAGGTTCGTAGTGTGAGTTTTCTCGTGGATGCCGGAGCTTCATTCGCTGGTTATGCCAGCGATATTTCTCGGACATATCGTGGATCACTTCATCATAACAACCTGACTGACGCTAGTGGTCAGGAGCTAAGGACTCCCCCAGTGACCTTGTTTGGCGAATTGCTTGCTGGGTTAACAGATATTCAACAAACACTATGGCCTATGGCGGTGCCCGGCCAGTGCTTCATTCAGCTTCATCTCAAGTCATTACAGATGATCTATGAGTTACTCCTGACCATGAAACTCATTAAAGGACCACCTTTATCTGTAGTTGCAGAAGATGATATGAAGGCAGTGACACGAGTTTTTTACCCCCATGGTCTTGGTCATATGCTTGGTCTGCAAGTTCATGATGTTTCTTTTAACAAGGAAAGTCATGCTGCAGCAACACAAAAGGACCTGAGACATCAAAATCTGTTGGATCATGGTCATCTCTTTACCATTGAACCCGGAATATACTTTATTCCGAGCTTAGTAAATCAGTATGTGAAGAAAAAGTTATCACCTGATCAGCCAACCATTGCTTTGTCGTTAGTTGAATCCCTTTACCCATTTGGTGGTATCAGAGTGGAAGATAATATTTATCTGACTCGTGAAGGTATTCCCCTGAATGTTACTCGTTTGGTAGAAAAACATCTCCAAAATCTATGATCCTTACTTGACGGACATATTTTCTCCTTGATACTTTTTTAACAATCAGTCATAATAGAATCGTGGCGAAACTGTCATGCATTGCCAGCTAGGATAGTTTATTTGTATTATATTAGGATAAAATTTAATTTTTAATGGATACTAATATATAAAATAAAATATATATAATATAACATAGATTAATATTATGAAAATAAAATTAAATATAGGTGAGAGTTATTATAACTCATTAATTTAGGTTTCATCAGTGGAGGTGACAATGACAGTGTTTGGATGGCGGTTGAGGTTACAGCTTAAGGAAGTTATCAACTTAATTTATCAAGCACTGTTTTGTTGTTGTTGTACATTTATGATGATCTGGCCAGCGTTTGCTAGTCAACACTCTATCGGAACGATTGTTCCTTCCACGGTCTCAGATTTAGGTGTTTCAAGTCCCGCTATTAGTTGTGATGTCCTCTATAAAACAATTAAGTTTGCTCGAGATTATCATGTGGCCAATAGTACTTCTGCTCAAAGAAGCTCTGATTATGAAAGTAAACTGATTCATACTATGCATAATAATTTTGATCCCTTAGGCGTTTTTTTAACACAGCTTGAGTTGGCTCAGATTGAGAGAAGGGTGACTGATTGGTTGAAGAATCTCGACACCCATTCAGACTGTTCTTTTGTTGAGGACGTGAGAGACGCTTATATGTCTGGGGTTAAGAGATATTTAAGCTTCGTTAATGGTCTGGGTGAGTATGATATTAGTCGCCACGAGCTGTACCAATCGGACTCGATTGCGAATATTTTTGCTAATCGCGAGCAGAAAAAAGCACCATTAAATCTTTCTGAGCTTTTCTCTCGTATGAGAGAGGTGGTTTTTTATGAGAATTTTTATTTATCTCAGTTTAAGAGTAATGAGTTTCCGGTGGTTAATCATTTTAGTTGGATTAAAACAAATTATGGTTTTCATGGTTTTCAAGAGTACGCTCGGCATTTGTTTTCTCGAGAGCGTATCTACTCGGTGCTCATTAATTCATATCTTACGAACCTTGATCGATATTCAAGTTTTTTATCCATGTCTCAATACGTTCAATCTAAGAGATACCGTTATATTAGAGCTGGTAGCTCAGAAGGTTCAATAGGAGTATCAGCTGATGAACCCTTTGAGTTTGTCACAATTTTAGAGATTCTAGCCAATGGCTCAGCTGACAAAGATGGTCGTCTACAAGTCGGCGATAAAATCATCGCTGTTTTTGATGAACAAAGTGATTCTTATATTTCAACGTTTGCTCTCCCATTTCTTGACATGAGAGTTCTCCTTAAGGGTTCAGTTGATTCTGAGTTCGATGCTTTTGTTGTTAGGATATTAGCTGCTGATAATCAGTCAGTCGCGCTTAAGAACGCTGAACAAGGGAACTTTAATATGCTCTGTGACCGTATTGCGATTCCAAGGGCTCAAGCACCACCAAACAACGATCATAAAATTACCACCAAGATATTTACTCTGGAGAGTACATCTGATCGTCTTTCTACTCGCATTGGTTGGTTACGACCTAACTACTTTTATCAACTCAGTGATCCTCAATCTCGTCGGGTGGTCCGCTCGGTGACCATCGATAGTGCCCGCGAGTTAACACAGATGAAAGGGCAGGGGATAAAGGCATTGGTCCTTGATCTTCGAGGAAATACCGGTGGACATTTCGTCGAAATGGCTTCCATGCATCAGCTATTTTCAGATGAAGCTTATCCTTGGAAGATTCATGGTTCCTTGAATACTAGGGAGCTTAATCGCTATTTAGAGCAAGCAGCTAAAATACCCACAGTGTATGATGGGCCGATGGTGATACTAGTGGATGCAAATACGGCTAGTGCTGCTGAAAATTTAGCCCATTCCCTTCGAATATTAGGACGATCGGTTATCGTGGGGGAATTTCACACGGTGGGTAAAAACTTAATACAGTCAATGATCAATTTGGACCCTGCTCGGCGGCTTGGTGCGATTTTACTCTCGACTCATTCTATCCACACTTCGAGTGGTTACACCCTAAGTGAGCGTGGCCTGATGAGTGATATTCTCCTTGATGCCTATCAGCCAGATAAGGCTAAAACCGAGAGTATTGCCAGTCGGAGTGGCTCCTACTATCCTAGTACCCATTTAGATAACATTATTCACGAGCTGAGGACCTCTTTTGAGCGTGATCGACGTGTTCGTCGGGATGATCGCATAAGTGTGAATGCTGGTGGTCAAGGAAACTTTTCTAGTATTGCTCATTATTATTATGGTGCAAAAAAAATTAACTTTAATGATATTTGTTCCGTGTCCCTTTCGGATGACCTGTTAGCGAATGCAAAGTTATCTCACCATGATCAGGTGTTACAGGATGCTCTCGAAATTGCTGGTCATTTATCTCAGTTAGTATTTAGGTAAGCCATCAAAAGAAATAAAGCAGTAGAGCAGCAAACTCCTTAAGGACAATCCTCAGCCGTCACCGTGTCAGAGAGGATAACTTGACTTGCCCTGCTGTCATTTTCAATATCCTTAAGTGATTGACCATCAGTAATACTTTGATCAAGGGTGGTTCCTTGAGTTGTTTTTTCAGTATTTGGGCTATCTTCTTTGTTATTATTGTTTGGCACGTAGCCAATAGCACTATCTAAATCGTCGGAATTCACTCCGGCTCCACTGGTTTGTTCGCCATTAACAGAATACAGAGCTGCCATGATCTTGCATTGTTTGCTGGTAAGCTGAGGCCGAGAGATT
>JAPOQT010000238.1 GCA_026710525.1 Pseudomonadota bacterium | reverse complement strand
CGCGACTAATAACAACGATTTTCTTCATTGTGTTCACGGATCACTCGTCAGCCAAAGATGCCATGCGAATAGCCACCGCCTGTTTATGGGCGTCAAAACCTTCCACCGCAGCTAATATTTGAGTTACCTTAGCTAATTCACTGTTTGGCTGGGGACGAAATGCTTGAACGGTCATAGTCTTTTGAAAAGACTCCACAGTTAAACCACCCGTTATTCTTGCATAACCACCCGTCGGCAGAACGTGATTTGTGCCGGATGCGTAATCGCCGAAACTCTCTGGGGTGAAATGACCACAAAAAATTGATCCGGCATGCTTAATATGAGGAAGGTATTCATGTGACTCGGCAACCTGTAAAATTAAATGTTCCGGTGCGTACTGATTAATTATTGCTAGGACTTGATCATTGTTCTGATCATTAACATGAATATAACGCCCGTAACAACTGATCGCTTGTTGGATAACTTTGCGCCTGGATAACTTAGCAAGTTGCTGATTCATATGATGATTAAGGGCCGTGCTGAAATCAGATAACTGATTCTTTGTGCCAATGAAAATACAAATAACCTGAGAGTCAATACCATGCTCAGCCTGAGCCAGTAAATCAGCCGCAACAAACTCTGGACGAGCCTCATGATCAGCCACCACCATTACCTCAGACGGTCCTGCTGGCATGTCGATGCCTGTGACTGTTTTAACAGCCACTTGCTGCTTGGCTGCCATCACCCACCGATTGCCTGGACCAAATATTTTATCCACTGAGGTCACACGATTTGTGCCATAAGCCATGGCAGCAATAGCCTGAGCACCACCAATAGCATGGACTTCATTAATGGCAAAGAGTGATGCCACGTCTCTAATGAGGGGATGAATCTTACCTGGTGCCACCGGAGGAGTACACAGGACAATATGTTCAACACGCGCTAATTTAGCTGGAATGGCCATCATCATTAACGACGAAACAAGAGGAGCTTCACCGCCAGGGACGTAGAGTCCTACAGTTTCAATAGGTCGGACCAAACGCTGACAAACAATTTCTTGATGACAAAGCAGAGTCGAGTAGCTTTGCCATTGCTGTTGCCGATGAAATCTGGTGATATTTTCTTCAGCTATAGTGATAGCTTCGTATAAATCAGGTTGCTCACGACTAAGCCGAGCTATTGCTTCATCTGGCTCATCTAAAGATACACGAGAGTCAGCTTGAGGGATGCCATCAAATCGTTGGCTAAACTCCTGGACCGCATCATCGCCACCTGTTTTCACCTGAGCTAAAATGTGACTAACTTGCTCCTCAATATCTTCACTCCCTTGGGGTTGAGAGCGTAATTGACCCGCTAAAGAATCACACCAAGGCTCAAAGCTCGCAAATAGAGTATGAGTAACTGGGAAGGAGCTGTTTTGCTGATTTTCTTCCGTGTTCATTATCACCATATTCCTTTAATCAATAATTTTTTCAATAGGAACCACCAAAATTGAGCTGGCGCCAAGGTTTTTCAATGCTTCAATCGTTGACCAAAATACTGGTTCAGTGGCCACGGCATGAACCGCAACATAATCATCAGTGTTCTTAAGCTCATGGATATCTGAAAAAGTTAGCTCACCAGAATAAAGCGGCATAACAGTGGGTTTACGTAGGCCTGGGATGAGCTTCATAATACGGTTCAATTTAACTCGAGGGGCATTCATCATCACATATTTTGATGACTGTGCCTTCAGGACTCCTTTCACGCGACCACAAAATAAGTCAAGTAACTTTAATTTTTCTGGGTCAAGTTGTTCTCGAGCACTCACCATCACAGCTTCACTATGAAAAACAGTGGCCACCTCTTTAAGTTTATGCTGAACCAGTGACGACCCAGTGGCTACTAAATCACAAATACCATCAGCAACCCCCATAGCAGGCATGGTTTCCACTGAACCAGAAATGGGCACCACCTGGATTTCTACTCCTTGTTTCGCCATAAATTCTTCCAGGCAAGCGGGATAAGATGTGGCAATCTTTTTTTGGCTAAACCACTTGAGATCATGGTATTCCGCTTCTACTGGTACCGCAAGTGACAGACGACAACGACTAAAACCAAGATGACATTCGTAGTGAAGTCGATGACCCTGTGTTTGCTGACAGTTCTGCTCCGGTTGATTTGATTCAGTAAAATCAGTAAAACTTGCAGCAAATTCTTTAACTTCATTCAAGCCAACGATACCAACATCACAAGCTCCCCTATGAACCAATGATGGAATATCATCATCTCTCACCAGCAATATTTCCAGAGGAAAGTCTTTAAAAACGTGACGAAAGCTGCGATCGACATACTCAAGATGAAACGAACACTTCTTTAGTATATCGGCTGTTTGATTAAACAGTCGACCTGATTTTTGAATGGTTAATTTCAGTGGTTCTAACACATACTCCTTTCCTGTATTGTAGCAGTTAATGTTTCATAAGCTAGACAAAGCATATACTTTCTTCATTCACCTGAAGAAAGAGTTCGTGATGAGAACGTGATGAAAGGCGAACATTACCTAACTCAGTTGCTCTAGATTAGTATGGAGCTCTGTGACACTCTCACTAATCATGTTTCTTGCATTAAATAACCATCGGCTATTGTTAAGAAACATCTCTGACAACAACCGGTGATTAAAAGCACAAGTAAGTCCCCAGTTGCAGGCTCACTGATACTTTACTCTGACATCTTATCGTATTTGAGCATCATAGTCTTCATTTTTTTAAGATAAACATCAATAATCTTTCATAGCATGTCACCTGTTATAACATCGCCGGGTGTTCAACTGGCATCATGAAAGTTGTGCCATCACCTAGAAATGACTTGTATTACCCCAAAAGTGCCACGGTTACACCTATACATCTAACGTTCTGTAACATATGTATCAAGGCGTGGATATTATTCTCCTTAAAAGTCAAGGGGGGTATATAGTATTCGGATTAACTATTTCCTGTTAAGGATGCTTTGCCAAACTTCATTTATTAGTGTTGGAAAACCTCTTTTTGCTGGGGAGTAAGACGGGAAGTTGATGCTATCAGAGAATCATGACT
>JAPOQT010000237.1 GCA_026710525.1 Pseudomonadota bacterium | reverse complement strand
GTATTATTTTTCATACAAAAAGTCGCTAATAAAATAACATTTTAAATGAGTGCCTTTGGTCCAGAGAATGGCGATGGATTGTCACTTTGAAGAACGGCAGCTTACCACTCTTTGACTTTAGGGTTATTTATTAAGAAACAAGAAAGCGCTATAGGCAGCACTACGCTCATAATTTTTGCCACGGTGTTGAGATGTTTGGTACAACAGATTTCAGGCGCCATCAGCAGCTAATCTAACTCAAAAAGATGGTTGGGTAAGAGGATTAACCTATGATGCCAGACTTATTCGAAGCATTCGGTTGCATCCCCATTAGCCAATTGTCATATGCTATCAAAGAAAAGGAAGCTATGACTTGCATTCATTCTATCTTTTTGTTTGATCTATGGTTTGGTTATCCAGCCGCCTTATCAATGATATTACGATGTGCTTGTAAGGGAGTGGGAGAAAAATGTTTATTCATATCGGTGGCATGTTCGGCGAACATGATTTCGAAAACCTCGAAATAAGAGTTCACAAAGCAAACTTGTAACTTCTTTTTACTTTTGATCGGAAGATGATGGTAAGCACTACGATTTTTCTCTGGTAGTATAGCCATACTGAGCCCTTCTCTTTGGGCGGCTAATATTTTCTCTTTGAGACCACCAATGGGTAACACTTTGCCGTGTAGGGTTAATTCACCGGTAAGACAGGTTTTTGCTTTTGGTGGTATTCTCAGTAGCGCTGATAAAAGAGCTGTGGTGATAGCAATCCCAGCAGAGGGGCCGTCTTTTGATACAGCGCCAGCTGGCACATGAATATGAAATTCTTTATTGTCAAAGGCTCCTGCTGGAATACCAAAGGATTCTTGATTAGCCCTAAGATAACTTAAAGCGGCGGATGCTGATTCCTTCATCACATTACCGAGTAGTCCTGTGAGTACCAATCCTGTTTTTGGTGCGGGCATAACATTGACTTCAATAGCAAGAACTTCTCCGCCAAAATAAGTATAAGCCATGCCAAGGGCCACACCAACTTCGGGTTCAAGGTGATAAAAATCATCTAGAATAGCTCGAGCACCCAAAAATTTCTCAATTGATGAAGGGGTGATTTTAATTATTGACACCGATTTGGTCGGTATAGAAGCTTTTTCTGATAACTCAGCGATTTTTCGTGCTTGTTTGCGACAAACAGAAGCAATCTTCTTCTCAAGGCCACGCAGACCACTCTCTTTAGTATATCCCTGAATCAGGGTTTGGAGAGCTCCTTTAGAGAAGCGAATATTCCACGGATTTAAACCATTATCAGAAAGTTGTTTTGGTACGAGAAAGTTCTGGGCTATTTGAATCTTTTCTTCAAAAGAATAGCCACTCACTTCAATAATCTCTAGTCGATCTCTGAGGGGGTGAGGTACTGAATCTAATGAGTTAGCATTGGCGATAAACATGACAGACGACACATCAAAAGGTACACCTAAATAATGATCACAGAAAGCGGTGTTTTGATTAGGGTCGAGGATCTCAAGGAGGGCTGAAGCTGGATCGCCACGATGATCATGGCATAGTTTATCAATCTCATCGAGCATAATCACAGGATTGGTCACCTGAGCTTTTTTAATAGCACTGATGACACGGCCTGGGTAAGAGCCAACATAAGTTTTACGATGACCTCTAATTTCAGCATCATCACGCACGCCGCCGAGGGAGATTCTTTCGAACTTTCGGTTCATGGCATGGGCAATGGAACGTCCTAACGAAGTTTTACCAACACCAGGAGGTCCTAAGAAACATAAAATAGGCGGATTGAGGTTAGGATTGAGTTTTTTAACGGCCAGGTACTCGAGGATTCTTTCCTTGACGGATTTGATGCCAAAATGGTTGGTCTCAAGAACCTCTTCAACTTTTTTGAGTGCTAAATTATCTTGTGATTTTTTTTGCCAAGGAAGAGATAACATGGTTTCCACATAGGTCCGACACATGACAGCTTCAGATGATTCTTGGTGCATTTTTTGTAGACGTTTAAGATGACGGGTCACCTCTTCACGAGCCTCAACTGACATCGGACAGTTTTCTAGTTTTTGCCACATTTCTTCCAGTTCATCTTTGGCGTCATGATCACCGAGCTCAAGTTTTAATACTTTGATTTGTTCCCTGAGATAATGTTCCCGCTGAGCTTTGTTCATCTCTTCTTTGGCTTGGGATTGGATTTTCATTTGAATTTGATAGACTTCGATTTCTCTCGAGAGATAGGTATTAACAGCTTCGAGGCTAGCAAAAGGAGATGAGGCATAGAGAATCTCTTGGGCATCTTGTACTTTGAGACCAAGATTAGAGGCAATAAGGTCTGATAGTCGGAGAGGGTCTTTGACATCTTCAACAATAAGCAAAATATCAGGTGATAATACCTTACCCAGATTGACTAATTGTTCGAGATTTTCTCGTACCGATCTGATCATGGCTTCGAGTTGACTCGACACATGATCATCATGGGGAGAGGTGAGTTGTTCTGGGATGATTTTTGCTACTTTGATAAGGGGAAAATCTTTTGTGGCAATAATCTGATTCAGATGGGCTTTGTGAAGACCTTGAACTAGGACTTTCATGCGACCATCAGGTAGTTTACGAGTGCGCATCACACTACAGACGGTACCAATATTGTAAACATCATAAGGAGGATCCTGGTCGCAAGCATGTTTGAAGCTGTCGACGCCAGGCACCTTAAATGCCGATAGAAATATTTTTTTATCTTTGCGCAACGCCTCTTCGACGGCTTTAATACACACTTGTTCACCGATAAAAACGGGCACGATCATATGGGGAAAGACCACAATATCCTTGAGAGGTAATAGTGGCATGGTGATTTCATCAGAAATTTGCTGGCTAGCAAAATGTTGTTCACCTGAATGATCCTGTGGACTAAGAGGACGGTTTGTTTTCGGGTCATCAACATCTGGACCATAGCTGTTCTGGTCATCATCTTTTTTTAATAGATGATCATGTGGCTTTTGATGTTGGTCTTGATGAGAGAGATTATTTCCCTGTTTTTTTTTTGTCATTTATTGACTCCAAAGAGATTGATAAAATGTTACGTCCTAACACCCTATTATCTCGGAAAATGATCTAAGGAGTTCAAGCCCAACAGATGACAATCGTTTCCTACTACTATGATTTATGTTGATTTTTCTTATGTTTTATGGGGTTTTATCAGGAAATAAACATGACCAATTTTCCCATTGATTGCTTGATCACCCATTTTAGGTAGAGTGATTTTATCAGACCACGAAATACCAGGTGGCCATGATACTTTATAACTCACCTGGTGTTTTGATACTTGAGCCTTGTTATTTTGATCGAAGATTCTTTTGGTTCTGGTAAATGTTATGACTTTCGAGCCACCTTCGGTACGTTCTTTTTCTGTGAGAACAAGGGGAATCATTAGGTGGATGTTACTATGGGCGCTTGAAAACTCTTTCAAGGAGATGTCAGGGACCTGAAACGACTCACAGAAGTCATCAAGTGCTGTGAGGTCCTCGGAGTTTAGAGGAACTCCGGCGAAAGAAGGCTTGTGAGTGGTTGGTTTGTGTTTGCCACTGCTAGCTGGTTTCAGGGCAGGGCACTGATGGTTTGTTTTTTTTTTAGCATTCACGGTCGCCTCCACTTTCAAAAAATACTCATCAAGGTGAAGACACGATCATGGTTCCACCTAATAAGGGTGAAAGATGGGTAAAGGCAACCCTTAAGGAACCCGCCTGCTTAGGGAGATTCCGACTGATTACCTAAGTCCTGAGATTGTTCGGCGTTTTCTGTCAGATTGTGAGTAGATGAAGGTATTTGTACTTGCACCATAGCCGGTCTCAGGAGTCTTTCGCGGATCATATAACCATGTTGGAACACGGTGACGATTTCTTCAGTATCAACATCAGCCGATTCACTTTGGGAGATCGCTTGATGAATATTGGGATCAAACTGACCACCAGCTTCAGCTGGTACCCTTTCAAGGCCATGTTTTTCCAGCACACCTAATAGTTGTTTTTGTACTAATAGCATACCATCGTAGCTAGCCTGGTCACTTGTTCTTACAGAATCAAGAGCCTGTTCAAAGCTATCAAGACTAGGAAGTATGTCTTTTAAAAAAGACTCTAATACGTAGTTTTTTGTTTCTTCTTGATCTTTTTTGAGTCGTTTCCTTAGGTTTTGCATATCAGCTTGCGCCCTAAGAAATGACTCTTTTTCTTCCTTGCGTTCTTGAAGAAGGGCGTTGAACTTCTCGTGTAAGCGCTCCATAGTTTCTGATTCCTCAGTGTCTTGTGCCCAGTTATCTTGATCATGATCGTTGCTTGTTTCATCAGTGCTATCATCATGAGTTTCGGTATCACAAGAATCAGATTGATCAAGGGAACTAGTGTTATGATCCACTGGATCAGGTGATGTTGTGTTCATCATAGTCATAAGTGTGTATCCTGTGGTAAGAAGATCGTTGGGAAAAGCTTTATCGTTCGTATGACACTAACTCAAATTCTAAAACCATAGCCCGTGATGTCAAGATAAGTCATCATATTTTCTGATTGATGACTCTGGGTTAAGGAGGTGATGAAAAGGGTGGATGTTGACTAGTTCCTTTGTTTTTTTTACTGTTGGGGCCATGACTCACTTGTGGAGAAGTGTTTTGAGCTAACAGAGGGTCAATCAGGGCAAGCTGTCGGAATGATACGTAGGCCGGCAGGTATGCGAGCCTCACTGTTTCAAGGGGGCCATGTCTATTTTTACCCAGGATAATTTCAGCCTGGCCAGCATCAGGAGAATGTGGATGATAGTAGTCATCACGGTAAATAAAAACAATCATATCAGCATCTTGCTCCATGGAGCCTGATTCCCTGAGATCAGAGATACGTGGTCTTTTGTCGGGTCTTGAGTCAGGAGATCGATTGAGTTGGGCAGCCGCAATCACTGGCACACCTAGCTCTTTTGCTAAAGCTTTCAGGCCCATGGAAATTTCAGATACCTCCCGCTCTCGGCCTTGTTTTCTTAAGTCTCGAGAGCCAACAACGAGTTGCAGGTAGTCAATAATCACCATATCAAGGCCTTTATCACGATGGTACCGCCGACACCTAGCTGTGAGCTCCGATAAGGAAATACTAGGTGTTTCATCGACGAGTAAGTGGGTTGAGATATGATTCACTTCTTTAATGGTTTTGACTAATTTATTCAGGTCTTTTGGGGCTTTAATTTGGCCTTTTCTGATTTGTGCTGAATTAATTTTACCTTCAGCAGCTAAAATCCTCTCCATGAGTTGTTCTTTACTCATTTCTAACGAGAAAAAAGCCACGGTTTTTTTTTCATTTAAGGCTTTGGTAGCCCAGTTGAGAATCAAGGCTGTTTTCCCCATGCCAGGTCGAGCTGCTAGAATCGTTAGGTCAGATTTTTGAAAACCTCCTGTCACTTTATCGAGGTCACTAAAGCCACTTGAAATACCAGGAATACCATCATGGGACATTCTTTGTTCTAATTGGATCACAGTACTCCGTAGTACTTCGGAGCCTGGTATTAATCCGTCACCTTGAGCTTGTTGATCCCTGAGGGCGAGTAATGTTTTATCGAGGTCGTCAAGGAGTTCGCTAATATCATCAAAGGATTGTTGAGAAGCACGTTGTCTGATACCTTCGCAGGATTCCATAATATTGCGAAGAGCAAAGGTGTTTCTAATAATTTCAGCATGATAAAGGAGATTTTCAGTAAGCGGTGCTTTTTCGAAAATCTCAATGATAAACTCATCCCGTGTGGGTGTTGGGTACTTTTCTTGGTTTTTAAGTTCTTGGATGAGAGTAACAAGATCAATAGTCACGCCTTGGTTACTCAGATCAAGGAGTGCTGTGAAGATAAGTTGGTGGCGATCAATAAAAAAATGATCGCTCCTCAGAGGGAGTTCGCTTTGGAGATAATGAATATTTTCAGGGTTTTGAATCAACGCACCAAGGAGAGCTTTTTCTGCATTAGCAGAAAAAGGAATTGAAATTCTAACAGAATTGTCTTTTGTTACACCCAACGTCTCCCCCACACTTCAAGCTCTAGTTAACACATAATCATAACAGAGTATAGTGTTATATGATTGCCACTAATGTAGGTAGCTGCTTCCACCTCGAATAACAAGGCTTTTTAATGACTTATTACGATCATTATGATGACATTCTTGGTGATAAATATCACACGAAGAAATTAAGAGTATATTGAAGAAGATGGTCTAGGGGAGTCAAAAAGTGGGAGGATTTTAGGGTAAGCCGCCATCATTTGTTGCTTCAGCTCCCACAGTGATATCAAGATTTGCCTCGATTTGATGAGGCAATTGTACAACAACTCGGTAAGTACCGATGGTTTTAATTTCACCTAAAATTTTAATAGACTTCCGAGAGATAGTAAATCCATGATCTGCTAGCTTGCGAGCGATTTCGTCGGTGGTTACCGTACCAAATATACGATTTTTTTCGCCAACTTTTTTAACAAAATTAAGCTTTACCTGAGAAATTTTATTTGCTAGCTCTTGCTTTTGGGCGGTGATTTTTAGACGTTTTTTCTCTAATAGATTTCTATGGTGTTCGAGTTCAGCCTGATTTTTATTGCTGGCAAGCACAGCGAGGCCAGTAGGAATGAGATAATTACGACCGTAACCATCTTTGACTTTGACGATGTCACCAATTGTGCCTAGGTTTTTAACAAACGCTGTAAGGATGACTTTCATGTTGGATACTAGCTCCCAGACATACTTTAATAATAGATTGTTAGACTAATGACTCAGACTTATGATCAATGGATGCTTCTCTATCATCTTGAGAGACGTCAGTTTCAGCATCAGAGAGTTCCTGTGTGGTTTCTTCTGATGGTGTATCAGCATCCGTGATAGGCTCATGCTTTAATGTGGATACATTCTTGTCTGATGACGTTGTGCTTGCGTCCTCAGTGGCGTGTTCGTCATGATCAACTTTATCTTCAGGTTTGTGCCATTTTTTGGGGTCATGGCTACCACTGAGTTTAATATTAAGATAACGAAGGATATTTTGATCAATTTTGAGATGGCGCTCTGCTTCATGGATAGAAGTAGGTAGGGCAGCAAATTGGTAACAGACGTAATAGCCACGAAACTGTTTTTTTATGGGATGGGCGAGCTTTTGGAGTCCCCACTCATCTTTATTTAGGAGCGCCCCTCCGTCAGCTACAATCATGTTCTCATATTTGTTGAGTAAAGACTCTCGATCATACTCCGAGAGTTTGCTAGATGTAATAAGGGTAAACTCATATTCGCGTAACAAAAATTAACTCCAGGTTGAACGGCAAAAAACAATGATGAAATCAGAATAACAACTGAGCCAGCGTACTCATCATAACACAGCTGAGACACGATCATAGTAAAAGCTGGGTAAAAGTCAAGCACAGATATAGAGAAATATTGATTTATCCTTATTTTTCCGTCTTGAATTATTTTACTTGCGGATTCTGGTCAAACATTTGCTTAATTCTTTGTAAAGCCAGATCAACACATGTTGTCTTTATTTCATTCAATTCAGCCGTCGAGAACGAGCTTAATACCCAACTCACTTGACTCGGTGGGTTAAGGTCACCTTGCTCACTATGACCTGGGCGACCAATACCAATTTTTATGCGCGGGAAGTTAGTATAACCAAGCTGATCAATCACCGACTGCACTCCGTTATGACCGCCAGAGCTGCCTTTTAATCTGGTTTTTACCTGTAATGGCACAATATAAAGGTCATCGAACACGGTAATGAGATGAGTGGGCAGTATTTTAAAATAACGAGCTGCCGCCGCAATGCCGTAGCCATTATGATTCATATAGTTTTGACTTATGACGAGGAGGGTTTTTTGTTCGAAGATATGGATCTTAGCTATCAGACAGGAGGTGTTAGCAGCATGACCTCGCCACACAGACCAATTAGCATCATAACGTTTACCAATTTCAGTGACGACCAGTGTGCCAGCATTGTGTCGTGTGTGAGAATATTTTGTGCCGTAATTACCTAAACCAGCGATCATCCACATAGCATTGTTACTCAGTTATCACAAGCAAATCAAGGTGAATCGGCACTCGTTTCACTGGGTGTAGTTGAACTTCATGGATTTTAACTTTTTGATAAACAGTCTGTTTATCAGAGTCAGTATTTGTCATACCAAGAGAACTGTCACATGATTCTGAGAGAGTAAGAGAAAATACACCACCTGTTTGCCAAACCTTAGTAAGCCATTTTGATGGCATAGAGATGGCAAGTGACGTATGTCCTTGTAAAATATTGGCTGGTACTAGTCCGGTTTTACGGACTTTTCTGGCGCCAGATTTACCGAGGCGCTTACGATACTCTCCCGTGATTGAAATAAGAGGTTGGTCAGAGGAAGTTTCTGATTTTTTGGCAAGGCTTTGGTCTTTGTTTGTTTTGGCATCTTGGTGCCCTGATTCTTGAGACTCTGCTAGCACAGAATCATCATGATGATCATTATGTTGAGTGTTTTCGGACAAGTTCATTATCGTTTCTCACTTTCATGTTGAGGTTAACGGCTAAAGATGATCGAGATTTCACGTTAGTCTAATACTAACCTGAAAACGATGACCAACGACGAGGTAATATAATCTATAATCAAAGTAATGACAAGCCGGTGATCATCACCCAGCTGGTCATATCCTAACATAAATAGGTTATGAGAGAAATACCTTCGATTGAATTTGCTGAAAGGTCTGAGAGGCGAGCTATGTTAACAAAGGTAGTAGGCTAATCGATAAATAAAGCACTAACTGATAATTGGCTGTGAATTCTTTTGATCGCTTCACCAATGAGACCACAAATAGAAAGGGTTTTAATTTTTGCAGATTTTTGCGCTTCTTCAGTTAGGACCAAAGAATCAGAGACAATAAGTTCAGTCAGCTTTGATGTGTTAATTCGTTCGATAGCCGGACCACTTAACACGGGATGAGCAATAGCCGCCCGCACGCTGAGAGCACCGCGATCAAGTAAGGCTTCACAAACATTATTTAAAGTGCCGGCTGTGTCAATAATATCATCAACAATGTAACAGTGCTTACCATCAACATCGCCAATCACATTCAAGATGGCACTCTTGTTTGGTTGACTGCGTCGTTTATCCATCACGACAAGGGAGTTGCCAAGATACTTAGCATATGCGCGAGCTCTAGGCACACCACCAGCATCTGGCGATACCACAACAATATTGTTATCTTCAATATTCAAAGTACCACTTAAGTATTCAAGAAAAACTGGTTTAACAAACAAGTGATCCACTGGCACCGTGAAAAAACCTTGAATGGCTCCCGTGTGTAATTCAGTGGCAACCAGTCGATCAATGCCAGCTGTTTCGATCAGATCAGCCACCAACTTAGCTGTAATCGGCGTTCTCGATATGTTTTTGCGTTCCTGTCTTGCGTAACCAAAATAAGGAGTCACGAGAGTGATTTTATTTGCTGAAGCTCTCCGACAAGCGTCAGCAATAATCAGGGCTTCCATAATATGGTGGTTAGCAGGAAAGCCTATGGATTGAATAATATAAATATCGGCACCACGCACATTTTCCCTAAGTTCAACCCTTGTTTCACCATCTGAAAATGTGCTTACGAGAGCATCACCGAGCCGAATATCTAAATAGGTAGCAATTTTTTGCGCTAATTCAGGGTGTGAGGACCCGGAGAACAGAATAATCGGTGAATCATTCATTGGGAAAGTGTCCTAAATAGAAATTCTGTGACCGAGATAAAAGGTTGATAAGTCATCCTGATCGCAACATAAACCTATGGAATAACCAAAGCAGACACCTTGTAATCAGCGAGTAATTTCTTTTTACCGTAAAGGGCTAGCTTGTATTTATTCAGATATTGTTTAGCTAATTCCTGAATATCTGTGACCGTCACATCCGAGATATTTTTGGGGTAATTCAGGAAGTAATCTAAATTATTGAAATATAACAGGGAGCGATTCATTTGTCTTAGAATAGAAATGGGTGTACCTAAGCCTCGGTAGTAATTGGATAAAATATAAGTTTTTGTATTGTTCAGAGTCTCAGATTCCAAGGGGGTTGTCGCGAGCTTTTCGAGTGTTTGGTTAATTAAAGTGAGAACTTCTAACGGCTTGCTGGTGGAAGCGTAGATCATTGATAAACCAAACTCAGCATTGGAATACCAAGACTGAGGAGCGTAACTCAAACCTGCGTCAGTGCGGATTTTTTCATACAGCT
>JAPOQT010000236.1 GCA_026710525.1 Pseudomonadota bacterium | reverse complement strand
TTGGTCTTGTTATAACAACCATACTCGCTTTTCTTTTGAATGTGGCGAAGGGGGGGATTTTTTATGTGGTGGGAGGGGGGGGGGGGTAACATATTAAATTTATTATGGTTTTTCATGATTATTTACATTATTTGATTTACTGTTGTTAAATAACGACAGCCTGGTTATCGATCGCTCTGAAGAAATCTTGAGAAAAAATAAGACACTCTCGTTCTCAGGTGATGACTCAAACCATCCAGCAGCCAACATCGAGATCTAAAAACCATCAAAATCTCGAATCAAAAATCAAATTCTGTTCTGCAAGTAGCAGCGTAAGATTAATCATCAAGTCTTATGCACAAAGGCAGGTTCAAACCTTCTAACATTAAGTGGCTATTCTGAACACCAGAAGTCTGATCTTGAGCAATAAATTTTATCAAACTTCTGTTATCAGCATGAAAGAATAGACTTTATTGTCCAGTAGATCGAGGACTTTTTATGTTTAAAGCATCTGGAACATGAGGCAGTAAAAATACTCCCTCTGGACTATATATAAAAAAATATCAGTGGTGCTTGATTTGACTAGCATTATGATTTTAGGTATAATACGAGTACAGTAGAGTCAGGAGATTTGTGTGGTTTAAATAGTTCAATTGTTTTGAATTAAAGAAATGATTTCACAGGTCGATATCCTCCCCAAGGGATTGGTTTAAGATATGATTACCTCTCGAGGTATTAGAGTAACAGATTTGGGTTTTGTAAAGCAATATTAATAAAGGAAATGCTGATGAAAACGTGTGTTAAGAGTATAAGCAGACTAGGTTTTTTAATTGTACAAGGTTTCGCTCTCTTTGCGACTGCAAACTTAATCACCGGGTGTGGGAATAAAAGTGATTTCACAGCAGAGAAAAATAAATGTACCGAAAGTTCAGGTACATGGAATTCTCAAACTAATAAATGTGATCCAGCTTCTGCTGGCACCCCTGGTCAACCAGACTATGCCGGCGCCCCTGAGACAACTACTGATGACGCTGGAAACAAGGTGGTAAGTGTTGAGAGTAAAAACTATCAATTAAAATTTTATAATGACGATCAAAAAAAAGGATTTGATTTTATCTATAAAAATACTCCTAGCCATTATCTTTTTACTGGTTTTGGTTTAAACATACCCGATACGATTGCTACATACTCTAACAAGTGTTGGTGGGTTGTTAATCCAAAAGAGGATGCGGATCATGTTAATGGGAGCGGCTCAGGACCTAGGGCTACTAGGAGCCGGGGTAAAGTTATTAAATTATCATTCCACTTACTCAGCCTTGATAATGGTTCTGCAGAGTTTAAGCTGCAGATGCGGAATGGAGAGTCATCAACCTTAGGTTTTAGTAGCGGTAGTGTCTATAAAAAATTAGAAGCTGTTGCTGCTGATGCGAGGAGCGACGCCGAGTTACGTGTTATTTGTACAGCTGGATTTAATACTGCTCTTACTGAGGGAAATGAACCAAATTGGGGTGATGATAGTGTGTATACACTAACGGGAAATGGGTTACAGTTTCTGATGAACTCATATACTAAAGAGGGTGATGATAATAAAAAAGTGTTGACTGGCTTTGGTAAACAAGGGGATGCGCAAAAGTTTGCTGTGTTTATTCAAAATCTGGCTAGTAACCTTTATTCATCATCTTGATGAGCGAATCATTATGAGACGATGAGCGACACGAGGATGGACGGATTATCGACATAAGTTTTGTGTTGCTTGATGGAGATAGGGATGAAGGCGTGCCACTCGTGCTCAACTCGCGACATCAGTGAGCAATGAACACGACGGTTAGTGATATATGATTAAAGATTTGCGTAGTTTTTCCTATATAATACTAGTAGATCATCCGCACTCGCCTTTGTCAAAAGAGATAGTTTAAAATTCTTTGTGAAGCATATGATGTAAGCAAAGACTGATAAGTAATGACTAGCTTTGGCACCAACGCCCACGAACAAGCTTTTGATTGCGAGGCATGCTAAGGAGTATTGTAGGGATAATGGAATGCCGCCATTTCTTCTATCTTACTCTCAAATAAAAAAATCCATGGCTCCTCCCTGGGGTAAACGTATAAATTATCTGCATCTGGCTTTCGTTTATCTGTCGCTCTCAAAAGCCTCTACTCTTAATCCATAAACTCTTCTTAATCTAGATAATCAATCATTAACTTTATATCTACAGAAGTACTTGATTAACCAAGAGTTGAACCTGGTTTTGTCATGAATTTACCACAACTTCATTTATATTAGCTGAACTTAATTGGTACTGCAAACCACTAGCAAAATAGGATGTCTTAGATGGAGGGTTCTTGGCAATCTTGAAGGTAATTATTGAAGGATTTTGTTCTCCCAGCTCTTTTAGCAATACATTGATAGGAGTCTTGGTTTGATATACCTCACGCTCAGTATAATCTCAACCAAACATATCACAGGGTTTATTGGGATAACTATTCTGCACTACACCCCTATCTTGTTGGTCGAACACCTTGCGGATTGTCTTGCAAAACACTTTTCAATGCCTCACTATCATCTACACAGAGTGTTTTTCCTCCCTCATCTGTAGAATCTCTTGCTGCACAATGACACGAGTTTTTTCTCATCCCACATCTGGTAACTTCTTAACAGATATTAAAATATTAAATTATAGATGTTGACTTCGTCTGAATCTGAAAATAAGTAGGGCATGACTTATCAAGGGTGTTGACATGAACAGAAATTCGACCACACCTAATAAATAAGCTGATTTCCTTATGTTTATCATTTTGATAAACATAAAATAGAGATTTCTGTGACAAGATTATTTCATAACCATAAAAATAATGAGACGAGAAGTCACATCTAATTCATAGTTGGCACAAATATTGTATAACACTCTGTAAGTATGGATGTGTTACCGTTAACCCTGCTATTTATTTTTATCACCGGAGAAAACATTATGAAACAACTATCAATTATTCTGGCTATGTTATTAATGACATCATGTGTTTTTAATGAAGACACTTCGAAAAAAGTGTCTGATCGTGACTTAGAAACACGAGCTGTAGCACCCCAACAAAACAATAACAACCAAAATACAAGAGCAACAAACACGGATAAGCAAGTCGGAATTTCTGCCATCAGACCAGCAGCTATTGATGAATCAATAGGCTTATCAGCATCTAATGGGCCATCAACATCGACAAATGACAATATTGATACGTTTGATGGCGATGGAGAAGACGCCATTCATTATCAAGAAAAACAACTGCA
>JAPOQT010000235.1 GCA_026710525.1 Pseudomonadota bacterium | reverse complement strand
TTTTGCCACAAAATCTTGGTTATTCTGAACTGCAGACGAGCCCGGTAATAATCAAAATAATCATTAAAGTATTGCGATGGATAATAGACGGTACCACTGAGAGAGAGATGAAACTGCCAAGGTAAACGAAAGAGCACTGATAATGAAGCAAATGGTTCATTTTTTATACTGGTCGGTGTGGTAATACCTTCCTCGGGTTGGGTGTAAAGATCAAGATGAGACGTTCGCCAACCAAAAAGATAACGAAGTAAGGTCCTCTTACCCAAGGTATGTGAATTCCTAAAAATCATTCTGACACCATACTCATCGAGATAAGAGGCACCGGTTTTTGTCAGGTGTCCGTCATAGGTGAGTTTTCGAAAGATCCCGAGTTCTATCGGGGTGGAAAAACGGTGATTGGTATAAGTTAAGTCAATATCTGGATAGAAGCTCCTCAGACCAATGAGTAAGGTTCCCCTCAGGGTATGATTTTGTAAATCGTCGATAAAGGGTACGGAAATCATACCAACTTGAGGACCACGAAAATCATTGGGCCCAATCCATGGGAAAAATACCGGTGATGACCAACGAAAAGAATATGGCTGGGCGTCTTTTTGTTCTGGATAATAGCTATGATTTTTATGGAAAAGTTTTGATGTTTTACCAAAAGGAGGGGTGTGGAGTAGGGTAAGATGACGCTCCTTATGAGATAACACGGTTTCGGAAAGTGATTGAAAATAGTGGACACGATCTAAGAGATTACCAGAGTTTAAGTTAACATTATCCTGGGCTTTCCCTTGGTTTTTATCTTTCACCTTCTTACTTGAAATGTATTGCAGGGTTGATTCTTTAAGATGACGAATTTTCCAAGGATGGGTTCGGAAGAGAACTTCTTCAAGGCTAGGCATCCTATTTTTATCCAGTTGTTTGGGATGAAAATGGGGTAAATAACTTTTCTGATAATCATGCTTTTTCAGATGATGGGTGAGAATTCTTATACCATCAAGCATGGGTGATGAGTGGGGTTCAGGAGTGGGGCATGGGTATTTATTTTGTTCTGATGGCTGGATCATAATAAGTGAGCTCTGAAAACCCTCGTAAAGTTGTAGGGCAAAATAACCACGAGCCAATCCCCAACCCTGCAAAATAAAGTCTGAGAAATGAATCGTCTCAAGACAGGCATTATCTGGGTCTGTTTTCACTAAATATGATCTGGTACGATCTGTGCTTAACACCCAAGTAGAACCAGCAGCAAACATAACATTTATCGGTTTGAGTAACGGATGCCATGGTTGACTCTTCATAGTGCCACTCGTTGCTTGCCAGATTTTTATCTGATAGGTGTCACCTGTGAGGGAGGAATGCTCAAGTCGGTACCAAAGGGAGCGAATCCTATCTTGGTTATTGCTATCTTTATCCAGTCCGAGGATTTTTATTTTTACTCCAGGACCCCCAATAACCTCACATTTTGGTTGTAATGACTTTCCAGCAATAGCATAATTAATATGTTTCTTCTGAATATAGCAGATACTTGTTGCTGCCAATGCCGTGTTCACCCAGCCGATGACATGTTTGGTATGGAACAAGTGATTGATCAGGTGACCAACAAAGATGGTGGTCATTTTATTATGGGACGGAACACGGATAGCTAATTGATTCTCAGGATAATGCCCCTCTTTTTTGCCTTTGAAGATGTAAGCTTCAAAGGTCGGAGTCTTTAGCCAGGATTTTTTGAGGGCATCTCGGGGGAAAGAGTTGTCCTTAAATGGGGAAAGAGAGCTTGCCCATCCTGACTTTTTATCAAAGTTCACTTGATAACGTTGTTCAGAGTCAGCGATGTGGAGTTGATCTTGGTGACGATAAAAATGAAAATTGCCTGATGGTAGCCGGTATCTTGGTTTTTCACTAGAAGCTAATAGCGGATAAGGGCTAGCTTCTAGCCAGTAAGCTTTTGCTTGTTTTTTGTAGGTACGGTAAAGCTCATATCCTGACTTATTGGTATTTTTTTTTAGGACATAATCCATGGGATTAAAAAAATTAACGAGTAAGCGCCAAGGCATAGTTTCCCGTTGAAATTCTGCTAGCAATCCATGAATACTAGCTTTTGACGACTTGTTGCTAAAAGACTCCCTCATAATCCAACTGACAAATGATCCTGCCGTAGCATAGCCTCTCAAACTCCATTTAGCGTTAAGATACAGACTATGGAGACGATCATAGCTCGGCCAGTTTCCTGATAAGGCTTGCCATCTTTCGATACCTGATTGGTAATCGGAGCCAATCGAAACCGACAGTGCTTCAGCTAGTCCTTCAAGAAACCAAGCGGGCATCCAAAGCACATGAAAGATGGTTCCTGGTGGCGACAGAAAGTTCCGACAAAATTCATAGGTCATTACATGAATATATTCATGCCAAGTGAGGTCTCTAATATTTTGACTTTGTGTTTGGAGTTCAATGGCGTCGTAAATAAAATTAGCGAAGGAAGCGTGACGGGTCACTGGTGAGCTAATGATTTTTAGTGGTTGATTCTGATCACGTGCTATTCGGAGCCACCAGTCCATAAGTGGCTTAATGGCTTCAAGAGACTCTGCAACCATTAAGCCTTCCTTCGGAACCCGGGCGTCAAAGTAAACTCGAAAATGATCAGTGATGATTTCTTGATATTCTAGATCACCTTGGGTGGTATGAAAATTATAGGGCAACGCTGAGACTTGATTGATCCCGAAGATCATCGTGAGGATGATCACTGTGGTTGTGAGCATCCAAGAGAATGAATTTTTGATCGTGTGTTTGAGGGGCGAAATCCCTTGATGATGGGCTAGTAAAATGGATGGTATCATGGAATTATTTTTGATGTGTATGAAATGGTTCGTGTGACCATGAACTTTATTTGATTGGCACAGCTGTCAAGAATCAAGTAGCATGTAGACGAGGTAATTTTACCACGATTTATGGATGATAAGTATGTTATATGATCATCAATTGATCTCAGGCTTTGCTACCATAGTTGCTAAGTTTTATCATAGGCTCGATAACTGTCCTAATACAGTGAGAAAAATCGCCGATAACCTGTGATATGATAGGTATTATGTAAACAACTGGATGAATGATGATTAACGCGAGTATGTGCATTATTTTCAAGATCATAGCTGTCACCACATAAGTGAGCCCCCCTAAACAGCAAGTAACTCAATATCCTTGAGGAGATTAGATTGACTCAAACGCCTTCTCTAGCAAGTGAAGATTATTTTG
>JAPOQT010000234.1 GCA_026710525.1 Pseudomonadota bacterium | reverse complement strand
TAAATTAATATTAAAACAACAAGCTAACTAAACCGGTATGGTGATCGTCATATTTCTCAATATCTTTAATAAAAAACCATCTGGCCTAACATCACAGACACCTTGTTCTCTCTAAAAAATTGTTTAATATTTTCTTAATAATTAATATTGCCCTTTCAGTGTGAAAAAACCTTCTGAGAGCTTGACATGCAAGGATGCCACTTGCCACTATTTTGACAAACCTTATTTCAATCAACTTATGGCTACCTGAGTATCTCTATCTTATATTATGGATTTACTGAAGATATAGCCGTCTTTTTACCATTGTTTTTGCTACCCGCCATGGCACTATTTTTTATTTTTTTAATTTTTTCAACTAATGTCGTCCGTTTTATTCCAAGAAGATGAGCTGCTTTATTTTTATTCTGCCCGGTGACGGCAAGAGCTTGATCAATGAGATGTTTTTCTAAATTTTTCATATCCTCAGTGAGATTGATGCCAGCAGCAGGTAGGGTTAGAGAATGAGTAATATCATGAAGAAAAAATTTTTTCTGACTACTCCCAATGGGAGGCGAATAGGATAACTCACTTCCCCTAAGCCCTCCGGGATCACGATAGGCACCATGACGAACTAAGCCATCAGATAATTTCCCATCCCCCATCTCTGTTAAATGATCCCTATAATCAGAGTGCGGTAGGTTTTTCACATCATCATCAATCTGCTGACGAGGATCAATGGGTCTTTGGTAGGTAGTATGATGCCTATCCTCACTAGTAGGCTCATTTGGTTGCCAATAATAGGTTGGCATACCAGAATGGACTAACGAATGTTTTTGGGTATCGCATCCTAACATCTGATACTTTGTCGGTAAGTCGACCACATCAAGAGGACCATCTATATCTTGTGAGATCACCATACGCATCATAAGATTCTCAAGCTCACGAATATTACCTGGCCATGGATAGAGTTTTAGTCTGTCAAGGCAGGCATCTGTAATCACATGTGTGATGCTGGTCGTTTTATGAGTAGATGCCGAACACAACTCAGCGTCTGCTTTTTTTATGAGCACCGACACCAAAAGAGCAAGATCTTCTAGCCTTTCCCTTAAAGGGGGAATCTCTATGGGTAACACATTCAGTCGGTAATAGAGATCAAGACGAAAACGCTTTTTCTTAACCGCCAGAGCCAAATCAACATTGGTGGCAGCAATAATTCTCACATCAGTTTGACAAATCTCAGTTGAACCCACAGGGTGATACGTCTGGTTTTGTAATACTCTGAGGAGTTTCGCTTGTAGCCTAAGGGGCATATCACCGATTTCATCTAAAAATAAGGTACCACCTCTCGCTAAAGAAAAAAAACCCTCCTTCGTTTTCTCTGCCCCAGTAAATGCCCCTTTAACATGACCAAACAACTCACTTTCTAGCACCCCTTCATGAATAGCTGAGCAGTTAAGAGTGATAAATGGCTGATCAGCTCTTGATGACAACTTGTGGATCGATGAAGCCATCAACTCTTTTCCCGTACCACTTTCACCCTGAATCAAAATACAACTCTGAGACTGAGCAAATTTCTTAGCCTCATTA
This sequence comes from Pseudomonadota bacterium, assembly GCA_026710525.1. GTDB lineage: Bacteria > Bdellovibrionota_B > Oligoflexia > Oligoflexales > Bin106 > Bin106. Next base: position 2,083 of record JAPOQT010000234.1, on the reverse strand, counting down.
AGAATCCTCGCCATTTTTGGCGATGAGCTGGTAATCATGGGAAAATCATGGAAAATCTGCGATGGTGGCCCTCCTCCTCTACCATGATGGCTCGAGTTTATAGATGTGCTCTCTCCAGAAGCCATCATCCCGTAGGACTCTGCCATAGGGAACAGTAATGGATAGGAACCACTACAAGGAAGCATAGAGACTTTCATAATAAAAAAAGCCTAATAGGCTTAGCATAATCAAAGAATGTGCTCCGATTTGACTAGAAGATATGGGCTAGCCTTTCTTCACCAAGATCGGTAATACGGTATGATATAAGGTACTGGTTATTAAACACAAATACTTGTCTATAGCATAGAGCCCATTCTTTTTTTTATTATAGAATAACTATATGTTATTACTAATTTTTTTAAAATATCACCAGGAGAAATTTTCTACCATCATCGCCTAAACATTGTTATACAATGCTTGGGTGTGAAAAAATCATATCACCATGCTAACAACGGAAGGGGATCAGACAGTCGATAAGTGTAAACTTTCACCTGCCAAGATCATAGCCACAGACTGTTTATCAATGTCATCATGGGGAATGAGACCTAAATCACTACACGAAAACGCAGCCAGTAAACCGAGGATTTTATCTTCAGGATATTGCTTGTGTCCTCCCTTATGGCTATGGGGGTTTAAAACCGGCACGTCTAGTATTGGCACGCTAATCTGATCACAATCGACTATTAGGCGAGTTAAGGCGAGTAAATGAATAAATTCACTCGGCACCCACCATGATTTATCCCGAGGAATTACCTCTAATGTCAGACTTCCTGGTAAATGTTTTGTTGCTATCCAACACGTTTGCACTTGACAAAGGTCATGAAAATAACAGGACAGATTAGGTTGAAACGACTTTCCACCATCACAGCTCACTTGCACCCGAACCTGAATAGGACTCGCCATCAAAGCACAAAGACAATCAAGATTCAGTGAAGCCACTGAGATTATCCGGACGCCATTTTCATAAAGTGAATGCACTGTTTGGGTAATCTCCCTATAATTCGAACAAAAATCTTGCAATTTCTCGCCCCCGATTAATCCCATTGGTAAAGAGTTTTCGTCTTGCTCTCTACTACCAATCTGAGCGAGAAAATCTTTAAACTGACCCGCCGTCATCCGAGTTAAGTTAGTAATAAGCATGTCTGGATGAGCATGATTTTCGCCATCATGGAACAACCTTGTGGTGATCAGTCTTCTCCGTGGACCATGAAAATGAGATACCTTTTTCTGAGAGAGGGCTAACGTTTGCCACCAAAATTCAGGTAATAACAAAGACTCGGCTAACAAAGGCTCTTTCTGCAAGGCTTGGGCCATGGTGGTAAGCTGCTCGTCACTACCAGGCACCATATTTTTCAAAGTTGTGAGCAAATCATCTGACGCTGGTGTGGTGTTTGCTCGAGGTGCGATGATCTCAGATGGTGACCGCTCAGAAAATAATGAATACACCGAATCTCTTTGGGTAGGAATCTTACCAGTTTTTGCAATCATGGTATGAAGCATATCCTGGGACACAAAATGTCCACTTCTACCACCAGCAGCTCGAGCAATCTTCTCTTCTCTTACCGTACCATCAAGGTCATTAGCACCAAATAAAACGGCTAGTTGGGCAATATCTTGACCAAGCATCACCCAATAGGCCTTAATATACTTAAAATTATCGAGGATAAGTCTTGCTATGGCCAGAGTACGAAGGTCCATGGTGCCCAATGTGTAATGATCTATACCCATATCGTTATCGTGGGGCTGAAAAGCTAAAGGAATAAATGCATTAAAACCATGGGTGATGTCCTGGAGATCTCGTAACTTGAACATATGATCAAGACGATGCTCCGACTTTTCCACATGGCCATAAAGCATGGTTGCGTTTGATTTTAAACCAACATTATGAGCGGTCCTATGAATATCTAGCCACGTTTTCGCATCCATTTTCGCTGTAATAGTATTTCGAACCTCGTCATCAAAAATCTCAGCACCACCACCCGGCATAGAATCAAGGCCAGCTTCTCTCAGCGACTCCAAGGTGGCCTGAATCGATAACTTCGCT
>JAPOQT010000233.1 GCA_026710525.1 Pseudomonadota bacterium | reverse complement strand
TGCACTCAAAAGATTACCGCAGCCTGTTTGCTCACAACCTACTGAAAGAACTCACCCGTGTGCCTAAAGTCGCCAGTATGAGTGATTTTATGGCTTTTTATGAAGTTGGTAAAAAACTCGCTGACTTGCATTTGAACTATGAATCCCTTGATCTTGGCTTGCTGCCAGAACGCGTGAACATCGAAGCCGGAGAGCAAGGAAATCTCAGCGACAAAGAATACTACCGGTTAAGATGATCCATCATCCGGTGATAAGCCTTCTTCGGTAGATGTTAACAGAGATACGCCCTCATAAGGCAGTGTGGTGATCACATAAGGAGGACGGTTATCATCGATGCGAGAGCCGACAAGTTCTCGAAAAACAATGTAAGCTCTCTCAACATAACCCTTTGGCAAAAAATGAAGGTAAGCGAGCTCACTAGCACCCTTTTGATCAACCACAGTTCGCACCCTCTCCCCCGACATATGCTCAATATAATATCTCGACACATACACCTCGGAGGACCACCTTAAAGGCGCATGACCGTAACCTGACACCTGATCCCAACGATGCCCTACGAGTTGAGCTTTTGCTCGATTCAGGGGAGATACCGGCGGAATCACCCGATCACGCTCATAATCAACCACCTCAACCTTACCGAATTGTAACCACTTTTCATAGTTCTCTTCTTTCTCACGCTTGGCTTGATCAAGAGTTAAACCATCAGCAGCAAATGAAGGCAAAATAAATCTCTCAAGAGGAGAATAAGCCGTGATCCTCTCCAAATGAATTGATCTTTTGCTGAAATCAAAAACCAATCGATGGGGAACACCTGTGAGCACCGCCGTATCATAGGCACTCTTAATCTCTGACTGGACCTGACTCATAAATGGTGCTTGGTCTGTCGCAGGTAATAACATGGGTACTGCGTATGTAAGCATGCCCGCAAGCAACACAGTAACAAGCACCACCTCTAGCAATGTCATAGCATGATCAGATGAAACGTGAGACAAAGTCAAGCTCTGCTCTCGTCCCGATGAATGTTGAATGTCTAGATTACTCACCGGAAGTGTCTTTCACTTCGGGATAAGAAATATCGTCTTCACTGCCAAATTCACCATCCAAACCAGATGAAATAATTCTAAACTCTCTACCTGAAGCCTCATAACTAAAAGGCACACCCCAAGGGTCATTGAGTTTTTCCTCTTCAATATACGGGCCTCGCCACGATCTTGTTGATCCTGGATTAACTAGCAGTGCTGATAAACTTTGTTCTGTCGTCGGATAACGATTGTTATGCACTCGATACAGCTGCAGTGCTTGAGCAATATTACCCATACCAAGACGAGCTTGGTCTTCCTTCGCCGAATCACTGCCAGAGGTGAGTGTGGTAACCAAGTAGGTCATGAGAGTCCCCAGCAAAGCAACCACGATAATAATTTCAAGCAATGTCATGGCTTTAGAATCAACTAAAGACCTAACTATTCGGTGTTTTGACAAAAAAGTATGACGCATCATGTTCTATCTATTTCATCCTCAATAATATATATCCCAAATCCACGAGTTCATAAACCCTTACTCTCTTTCGTGTTCTTCAAGTACTCACCCAGTTGTCACAGTCTTCTTCACAAACCCGTAACAACAGTAAAGCCGAACACAGTTGTTTTAAGTGTACCACAACTTTATCTCACTTGACTCATAATACTCAGCATGGGGACGAGCATCGCAACCACTACCACCACCACCACGCCACCCATAACAATAATCATCGCCGGTTCAATCAAAGTTACCATCGATGCAATCTTTCGTTCGACCTCTACATCGTAAGCTTTAGCCACATGCTCCAACATGGTTTCCATTTCGCCAGTTTTTTCACCTGTTTTAATCATATGACAAACGAGGGGTGGAAACTCTCCAGACTTTTCTATCGTCAACCCTAAACTCTCTCCCTCTTGCACTGACTGCTTTGCTTGCTCAATCACTTTAACAATAATCGTATTTCCAACAATGTTTTTCGTAATTTCTAAAGCTGCCACAATAGGCACACCTGAGCTGAGTAAAGTAGATAACGTTTTCGTAAATCGAGAAATATTAACCCTCATAATAATAGGACCAAATATAGGCACCCTCAGTGAGAAACGATCAAAAAATGTCCTGCCTGATGGTGTTTTTAACCAACGAGCTAACAAAAAACACAAGACAACAGTGGTCACAATTAGCAGAATATAATGATTTTGAATCACTCGGGAAATACTGATTAACAGCTCGGTAAAAAACGGTAGCTTAACCTTCATCGAAGCAAACACTTTTTCAAGCTTTGGCACCACACTCACAAACAAATACACAATAATCAAAAGAGACGCACTAATCATAATCAAGGGATACAAAAGGGCTGAAATGAGATCACTCTTCACCTTTGACTTATACTCAAGAAAGTCAGCCAGACGACTTAACACCAGTGGTAGTGTGCCTGATGCCTCACCAGCCGAAACCATATTCACATACATCCGGTCAAAACAATGCCCATGGGGAGCCATGGCTTCACCTAATGCTTTACCTTCAAAAACACCATCTTTTACTTGAGCAATCGTGTGAGAAAGGCTTTCGTTTTCCACTTGTTGAACAAGAGCTGTTAAAGAATCATCTATCGGCACATGAGCTGATTGTAATGTGGCTAACTGTCTGGTCATCACTGATAAATCATCGAGTTTTATCTTACGACGTAATAATTGACGAACAAACGAAGACGGCGATGATTGACCATCTGCTTGACTGTCCGGCGATGATACTTGAGATATTTCAGCAACGAGGATCTTCATGCTCTGTTTGAGTTTTTGCTTCGCTAGCTTAATATTATCTGCTTCAAGCTTACCTTTAACTGAATCACCAGACAAAGCATGATAACCTTTGTATTCATAAAGGGGCATACCTGAGGTCCCTCTCCGACACAATCTAAAACATAAGTCTACTTGATAAAAATCTTACTCAATATTTTCCGTTTGCGTTGCTCTCACAGCTTCTTCGATGGAAGTAAGACCAAGGACCACTTTATTCATAGCAGAGTCTCGCAGGGATGTGAGTCCTTGCTGATGAGCCACTCGGCGAATAGCATTAGCATCTTGGGTTTCAATAATTACCTCTTTTAAGCGATTACCTAAGACCAGTAACTCGTGAACCGCAATACGGCCTGAATACCGCATTCCCGAGCATATATCACAGCCAGGTCCTTCCTTGTATATTTTCTGCACTCCTGCCGCCTTCATGCGCTCTTCGCCAATAATCTTTAACTCAGCCGAATTCGGAGTATAGGGCTGCTTACAGGCAGGACATAACCGGCGCATCAACCTTGTTGCCATCACTCCTAACAAAGATGATGCGACCTTAAAAGGTTCAATATCAAAATCCATCAAACGAGTAACCGAACTAGGAGTATCATTGGTATGGAGAGTTGACAGCACTAAATGTCCTGTCATCGAAGCTTGAATAGCAATCTGAGCTGTTTCTTTATCACGAATTTCACCAATCATCACCACGTCTGGATCTTGTCTAAGAATCGACCGCAGCCCTTTACCAAAGGTCATACCCACCTTTGATTTTACTTCCACCTGACAAATACCATCAAGGTTATACTCCACTGGGTCCTCAATGGTGAGAATATTAATATCTTGAGTATTAATTTGCAAAATCGAAGCATACAACAAGGTTGACTTTCCCGAGCCGGTTGGCCCTGTGACCAAAATAATCCCATGCTTTTGATTAACCAGCTGTACCCAAGTGTCAAACATATCATCCGTTAAGCCCATTTGATCAAGACGTTTTGCCCCTCCTGATTTATCAAGAAGTCGCATCACAATTCTTTCACCTTGAGATGTCGGTAAAAATGATAATCGAACGTCAATATCTTTACCACCCACCTTAATACCAATACGGCCATCTTGAGGAATTCGTTTTTCAGCAATATTTAAACGACCAATAATCTTAATCCGACTCACTAGAGAACCATGGGCCCTCTTAGGCACTCGCATGGCATCACGTAATATGCCATCAATACGTAATCGCACCACAATATCGTTTTCATAAGGTTCAATATGGATATCAGAAGCATTTTCTTTAACGGCGCGTGCTAACAAAGAATTCACTAAGCGAATAATCGGTTTTTCATCATCACTTGATTCCAGTAAATCACGTGCTGACTCTTCGAGGTCCTCATCAGCACCGACTTCAGGCACACTAAGTTCATCCAAGGCTTTTTGGGAAGCATCTGATGATCGCTCAAAAACCCGGTTAATGGTACTGATAATCGTCCTTGGTGGACAAATAATCATATTAATATTCGAGGCTAAAATTAATCGCAGATCATCGAGGGGATAAATATTCAAAGGATCAGCTACTGCCACCGTAATATTTAATGAATCTTTCGCCACTGGCACAATTAGATGTTCTTTGCAAAATTGCATCGGAATATCGGCGACGAGAGATGGATCGATATCATCAATGGGTAATTTTTCGTAATAACGAATATCAAGTTGTTTTGCCAGTGCGATGAAGAGTTGGTCTTCAGTAATATGACCAAGGTCCCTTAAAATATCTCCGAGTTTACGAGACTCAGTTTCCTCACCAGTATCACTAACTTGTTTTTCTGCATTTTCTTGCTGACACTGCAAAGCCTCTTCGAGCTGAGACTCATTAATAAATCCCATTTCCACCAGAATTTCACCGATATATTTTCGGCTCAAAGATCGGGTAGTGATCTGAGGCAACTGCACTAAACCGTCATTGACTGTGGGAATGTTTTTTATCCCTTTTGTCCCACTGCGTGATTTAACAGAGCCAATAGGCACAATATCGCTGCCACCATCACTACCGGTTCCTTCAATGGCTACTTTGACACTGCGAAGATGGGGTTCCGATTTTGGTGGCTTAGCCTCTTGTTTTAAATTAGCCTGGGATGCAGTCATAAAATTAATACCAACTTAGGTAAGATCATCGTTATTTTCTTTCGGTTGCTGTGACAACAAGCTTAACAGCTATCAGGTACATTACTCTGCAGGAACTTGCTCAAGACTATCTTCAGCAGCGGGCTCCTGATCACCATCTACATCTACGCCCTGATCATCCCTATTACCATTTGTCATTGTTTCATCGGAATTCTCTGGATCTAAATTAAGCTCTTCTTGATCATCGCCTATATTTGGAGGTGCTGGCACACTAGAATACACCTCTTTCATCAAAAATGCTGGCTCTTGATCACCGCCCTTATACCCCATATCTAAGTATAATTGCTCCCGTAATTCTTTCAATCTTCTTTCCTCAATACGATCAATTTCTGTTGGTGAGTATTCCCCATCCTCTGGTGTTGGTAAAGCCGCATAAAATGGATCATCAGATAATTTTCTGCCCAGCCCTGACCAAACTTCCAGCATTGTATCTCTCTCTTTGAGTTTTCTTTGGTAGATTTTTGCTAAGTCATTAGGACCATGGACAATATATGCGGTCACAAAAATCACGAGATTATTTCGCTTTTTATCTACGACTGACTGGCGAAACAGCCATCCTAAAAGAGGAATATCACCCAACAAAGGTATTTTCTTGAAACTTTCTGACTCTGTGGTACTTACTAAACCTGAAATCACAATGGTTTGAGAATTTTTCACTGTCACAGATTGGGAAGTTTTACGTTGCGAAATAATAGGATAACCTGTTTGCGGATCTTTCTCAGCTAGAGAATCAGCATCCAAATTAATTTGCATGGTAACGTAATCACTATAAGAAATATTAGGTTTAATTTCAAGCTGAAGCTTAACATCTTCTTTTTCAATACTCGGCACTAACACACCATCTCGGTTGGGGGTGTTAGTACTAAGAAATATTTTGTTACCTGAAGCAAAAATACCTGTTTCGTTATTCGAAATCAAAATATGAGGTGATGACAACACTCGGGTATTTGAATCAGCCTTGAGGAGTTTAATCAAAGCCGCTGGAGTAATATTACCAATACCTGGAACATCCACACCCGTTCCAGCCATAACGCCAAAAACAAAATCATTAGCTAATGGAGCAGCCATTTGTTGTAAGCATTCAAGGGATTTAGTGCCACCACCTAAGGCTGCCCCTAATAATAGGGGGGCAATTTGTTTACCATTCCAACCGGCAATATTTTTGATGTCACTGGGATAGCCAGCAAACACCGAACTTTCAACGTTAATATTCCGAGTAATACCAATGTCTAAGATATCGGTTTCAATAAAGACCTGGCTCTTTTTAACATCCATCTTACGGACAATGGCATTAACGGCATTATAGGCTGCACGGGAGCCGGTAATAAGCAGAGAGTTACTCGATTTATCTGCGGTGATTTTTACCCCGTTTTCAAGTTCCGCCACCGACGGCGGTGAGTTTTTCTTTTTGCTACTCTCAGTAACTCCCCGTAACCTTTCAATAGTCGATAGACGATTACTTAAAGAGGAGGTTTTTGCTTTACCAGTGAGAGCGTTAAGGGTGGCGGCTAACTTTTCAGCGTCAGCGTAATCTAGTGGTCTAACGTGAATACTGGCCTGAGAAGAGCTATCTTCGACTTTAACATCAAATTTTTTCACCAAATCTCTCACATCTTTAATGGTCCTGGGCGGGCCAAAAATAATCACCGAATTCGTTTTCGGGTCAGGAAAGATTTTATAACTATGATAAGCATTCTGCTTTTTAGCGCCAGAACTCGGGGAGAAAATTTGTTTAACCTGGCTCGCAATGCTTTTGGCATCAGAGTACACAATAGGTACAATAGCGACTTGTGATTGCTCTGTTTCGACATCAAGGTACTTGACGATTTCAAGAATTCGATTAATTTTAAAACCACTCTCTGAAACAATAAGGGTGTTAGTTGGCTCATAAACAATAATCGAATTAGCTGACACCACTTTTGACAGCATCGAACGAACCGTTTTGGCATCGATAAACTTCAGGGGGATAACTTGGGTAATTACTTGGTCCGTCACAGGAGAATAACTCGCGCCATAATAGGTCCGAAGATTATCTTTCAGAGCTGATCTTATAGGCATAATTTTAATAAATTTCCCTGTTTCCACCGGAGTCAGATTTAAGATATTTAACGCTGATTTAAAGGCTTCGTAGGCCTCGACTTTGGTCACTGGTTTTGGTGAAATTATCTGGACCATACCACTAACATTTCGATCTAAAATAACGTTTTTACCGGTCCACAGAGACACTGCTTTAATAATATCTCGGATATCTGTGAGCTCAGGAAAATCCATATTCACCAGCTCACGACCACTTTCTATGCTATCAAAACCTGGGGCAGGCTCTGTCTCTGGTGTAGTAACTTGACCTAAAGCCACGTGACTCTGAAAACTAATGTCTAGAATGATAATTGCTGTCAACCATCTGATAATCATTTGCAAATTAAACCCCATAGTAATATCACTACTATCCTTGTTCATTTAACTCAATTTATACTCATCTCACTGTGGTACCAAGTCTTGGCGCAAAACTTGGTAAGTAAGGTTACATCGAGGCTACCTTTGGCAGGTAATCAATGAACAGTACCCAACTTCATAACGGATAATTATGGTTTATCTTGGCTCAAGTTGCTTGGTTTTTTTTGCCTATTACCACCCTCTTTTTCTATTGATGAGATAGAGAAACCGAGATGGCGAGCTTATGATGGTCCCATCATGGGCAATCACATGGGGGAAAGGAGAGAATAGTGATTAGAAATTTTTTAGAAATTCAGCTTTGTTGAGGGTGTAAGGTTTACCAAGTGGTAACACAACCCACTGAGCACTAGAAACTTTGATGACTTCTGGCCAGTTATCTGGCTTCTCTAATTGCTCCTCGATCACATCCTCCTCCTCTGCTAAAATAGTTGACGGCGGTAATTCTTTATCTTGAGTCGATTGATCTTCCTCAGTTTTTTCCATTCGTTTCTTTTTGTTAGCTTCCGCGGCTAGTTTTTTAGTGAGCATAACATCTAGCTCGACCATAAGACGAGAGAAGCGAAGAGCATCCACCGGCCGTTTTTGACAGCCCTCGACTTTATAGAACTGTGAAAAATAGGAGATATACTGACCTTCAAGCTCACGACAAACCTGGTTTTTTGATAGTACGACTTCGTTATCAAGAAGCTCGCTTTGATCACTGTGCACCGCTGTAGAGCGAAAATCACCGCTGGACTTCATCTGATTCAACAGGGTTTCATCGACGAAAAAAAACTGAGACTTATGAACCCCAATCTGAAAACGATGGTGATGATAGGTTGGCCAATCAGGAAATTTTTTCTTCCGACAGCCTTTAACGTAATAAATGACCTCATGGTCAGAGGTCACGTAATGACCTTCTAAATCACGACAATTGAGATGACTTTTTACGGTTTTCTTTTGCGTTGTCTTTTTTAGGGGTAGAAGATAAATCACATCCGCAGAAATTTTCGTCACCTTCTTACCAGCGCGTAAGTAATTATTGAGGATAGTATGATTAACAGGTACCCTCTCACAACCAACAATCTGAAACACTTTTTCATAATAACTCACCAGCTTACCGTTATATTTATTACATAATCTTAAGGCTTGCTTTCTTCTCTGTCTTGGGCTGAGTTTTGGTTGCTTGGCCCCAGGTTTACTCAGAGTCTTTTGAGAAGGAGGGAGGCTACTACCTTCGGTAGCTGATGGTTCTTGATTAGCTCCTGGCTCTTGACCATAAAGCCGCCCTAGGGCTAAAAAGAAGGTGACCCCAAAGATTACCCATTTACTGTTTTTTATTTTTAACACTGTTATCTCTCCCGACTTTTTTTCACTATTCTCACACCACCACCTATCGACCAAGATACATAATTATATAAAGATAATGATCCCAATATCACAACACTCTCAAGAACATCATAAGCCCGGATTGGACAATGCGAAATAGGGAGGTGTGTCTTACCCGACGTAATAACATTGCTTCTTTCTTCATCTCGCAAAATCTTGTATACCTAAAGGAAAACGACGTTTTGTCATAGAATTCTCCTTGTATGATGAAGCAGAACAAAGATTTGTCCAAATAGGTCATCTTAAGTAAGGCGTTAACCTTATTTGTATCGAGTTTCGCTCATGTATCATTGATAGAATATCACACGACAGTGTCTTAAAGCGAGCTCATCATAAAGGTGGAATAGTTGA
>JAPOQT010000232.1 GCA_026710525.1 Pseudomonadota bacterium | reverse complement strand
GCATTATCATCTCATACAGTAATGAGGACATCCAGCTTGCTGAGTTTCTTTAAAAAAGACAGGTACTTACCAGCAGCCCTATGGGCTGCTATCTCTTCAAAGAGAAAGCTCACAGGTATCAACTGTGTCGTATAACCACTCATACACAGCTGCCTCCCTAACAAGATGAGTCTTTCCTCATCCTGTGGCTCCTAGGATGATAATATTTTGCCTTTTATGAAAGAAGCTGAGCTGAACCAATCCCCTTAGAGTAGATCTGATACTAGCTGACACAGCATTTAAAATAAGGGTAACTGTACTTCTTATACCGAAGACACATACTCGTTCACTACAAAAATCGACACTAAAACAGATAAAAAAGAGCAACAGCTTTTATCTCTTTGAAGTGTGGTGATGGATCATAACAAACGACAGCTCTTATCATTATCTACTGATAAGCGACTTGAGGCCCATCGACTAACGAACAGTTGTTTTTGAATTTTGCATCTCGACATCTCACCCTTTGCCGGTAAGTTAACCTCATTAAGAGAAGCATCATAGGATTTTCAGGCTCACGAATATTACTCCTAGAGTTTTCGTTTTTCCAGGTGAATCTCTATGGGTATAGAGATCAATCAAGAAAGTTCCTTGATACTAGAAGACATTGATCCATGGGGACTAGCAAAGAATATGAGGAGGAGCTGCTTTAAGCAACATCCTCCCTATAAATCACTCAAGTATGTTCTCGGAAGAATTTTCATCGTGGAGTAGCTGCCAGAAACCATGCCTTCTCTTAAGGCTTCCAGACCTCCTTGTCACCGATTTTCATACAATATGAAACAGGCTGCTTGCGATTATTCTCTATCCTGGTATGTATCATGGTACATAACGAATAAATACCAGCCCTGCCATGAGGACTAGGGCTAGTTTGCCATACATGGCTAGCTTGGGTAGGTCCCCTATGCCCATCACCAGCGGCGGAGTGCACTTTCTTCCTTCGCATATTCAAAAAATGAACTAAGTTAGATGCAACATCTCTAGCACTTTTCTCGAGCCTTCTGAGCATCATATCAGCTTCCCTGGTGCCAAAGACATTATTATACGGATCCAAAAGCTTACGATAATCATCAACACTCAAATCAGAGACACCCTTATAATCCAATGGTAGATGTTCAAAATTTAAATGACAACGGAAAATCTGTTCCTTAGTCCCTGCATGTTCATCGGGGAGTCTCCAACATCCATCGAAGATCTCTGGAAATTGAAAAGAGGAATCATCAGAGGCCTGAAAAGCATAAACGGACGTATTGAACACATATTCTAAGATGTTGCTATCTGAAAATCTAGGGTACTGATAGTGGTGATTCTCAATTACTTTTGTAATCACCTCGTCATCCAATTTATCCCAGAAAAATGCTACACTAATGGGAAAACTAGCATCATTATTAACTTTAGCAAAGAACATTTTTGCAGTATGTCGAGTTTTAACATTTAGATTTTTGAGGAAGATCTCATCTTGCACTTTTTGGAACTCCAGTAACTTCTCTTTCACTTCTGACTTAGTGTCATATGTTTGGGGGAGTGCCTTAAGAAGCTGATTCTTAACAGAATGAAATGCGACTACCTCCCTGTTGAGAAAGAATTCATCAAAATAAATCGGTTGTTCAGTTGCATCTAAGAAAGCATGTGTACGGTATGGAGATTTGCTAGGTGCTATTGGTTTTCGGAAATAGCTCTCTGTCACGACTTGAGGTGTACACGAAAAAAACGTAAAGAAGTTATATTTTGCACTGACCCCTGGCGGCGCTTCCTTATCCAAGAACAGCATTAGATCCATCTCGTGGTGATCAGACAACTTGGAACCTTGACTTAAGTGTTGTTGGGAGGCGGTCCTACATCCAGCTGTCGATAGCAAACAAATAGCGATAGTAGCACTGAACAAAGTGCTTAGCCTACTAAGTGCGAATAATTTCATGGATTTCTCCTAAAAAATAAAAAACAAATAAATATAAACTTGATGGATAATTTTGAGTGACTCAGATCTGGCTGTTCAGTCACATACATTGATAGTGTCTGATAGTGCTGGCATGGCTTAAGTAGATGAGCATAAACTCTAACTAATCGAGGAAGTGTGGGGGGGGGGGTAGCATATTAATTTCATTATATTTTTTAATTATAATTCAAATAATTAAATTGATATCAAAACAACAAACCAACTAAACCGGTACGGTGATCGTCATATTTCTCAATATCTTTAAAAGAAATCATCTATTCCTAACTTTGCCCTTTCAGATTTTACTCCCGCAGTCGTTAATAATGGTCATTATTTAAAGAAAACTCATTCTGTAACAACAGACAATCACTCACATTTCTAGACTATTAAGATAGTATGAGAAGTATGCCTGTTGACTAGCTGAAATGACACATTGATCCTATAATTAATAATGTATTACCTTGTCTTCTATATGAATGCTAACATTGTGTGCAGCCATCTTAACTATCAAAGAAGGATCGTTCTTTATTATCACCACTTCCTAAAGCTAAAAATGACACCACCGAGGTTCGTTTCGTACAATCCTTGCGAAAAAGTGAGAATTTCGAAGACAACTCAGCAAATTTATAGCGCGTTTAACCTATCATATTCTGTGAGAACTTTTGCCACCAAGGTCAATGAATCAGAGGGGGCGAGTTAAAATGTAGTATATGTTTTTTTAGCCAGTCTTAAAAAAATCCTTATTTTAAGGGCATTAGGAGATGTAACATCTCACGAAAGGGCAAAATCAGGGATATAGAACATTAATTTTTTTTGTAGCCCTTTAGCACTCATAAGTCTGAATTAAAACAGGGAGAAGAGCAGGTGGAGCTTGTTGATATTTATTGTTCATAATTCTTTGATTTGGCTGCATAGCACCCAGCTCACCCGTGGCATGTAACTCCCTATAAAAACTGAGGATTTTTACTGACAAATTGCCGAGAGTGTAAAGCACGAAAAAGATCGGCAGGTCTACTTGTGGATAACAAGGTTTCTACCTGACCAAGTGCCATGTTAGGATGATGAATGCCACTGAGGCAAAGGTGTGGGGGTATGGGTGCTGATAAATTGGGCCGAATAATAAAGTGCCCTAATGTAGGAAACAGCCTTTTCCATATCAGTGATGAGAGAACAATTATAAGCCACAGCTGTCCTGCGAATGCGAGCGCCATTCGTTAACTCTTTTGTTTCAAGATTTTTAGGCAGGTTAACGACAAAATCAACGAGATTATTTTGAATCGCAGTGATCACATCAATTTGCTTGTGATCACCCTTATCATCATAAGATTTAGCTTCGTCAGGCCAACGAAGAGTGCACACATCAAAACCCCTTTTTCTTAAATAATGAGCCGTGCCCTCGGTGGCATAAAGAGGGATATTCATTTCTGTTAGTAGCTTGGCAGACGATAAGAATTTTAGCTTATTTTTTTCTTGACCAGCACTAATAAGCAAACCTTTTTTAGGTGGACTGATCCGAGATGCTTCGAGGGCAAGTAGGAGAGCTTCATCAAAATTCGCTGCCAAGCAGCCTACTTCTCCCGTGGCCGCCATTTCAACACCAAGAACTGGGTCAGCGCCGCGTAACCTGGTGAAGGAAAATAAAGCAGCTTTGACGCCAACATGGGGCAGCTCATCTTCAGAAACATGGGATACTTGACCGAGACGACCAATCATAACGTCAGTCGCAATCTCAGATAAATGACAGCCGATCACTTTTGAGATAAAAGGAAATGATCTTGCTGCTCTGGCATTACACTCAATAACTTTAATATGGTTATCCTGAGCCAGAAACTGAATATTAAAAGGCCCATGTAAACTCAGTTTTTTGGCAATCATCCGCACCGCCCTTTTGACTTGCCGCACTGTTTCAACATAGAGTTTCTGGGCCGGTACCACCGTGGTGGCATCACCTGAATGAACGCCAGCATTTTCAATATGCTCCGACACAATAGAGATAACAATCTCGCCAAGATGAGCAATGCCGTCGACCTCTATTTCTCGAGCTCCGGTCAAAAACTCGGAGACCACCACCGGATAATCACGAGAAATGGCTTCAGCTTCAGATAAATAAAGATCAAGTAACTCCCTTGTTGGAGCAATTTTCATCGCTGACCCTGATAATACGTAACTTGGTCGGACTAAAATAGGAAACCCGACTTCCTCAATAAATGATTCAATATCATCTAATGATTGTGCAGAAGTCCAACGAGGTTGATCAATACTTAGTTCGTCAAGTATCGCCGAGAACTCGGATCTATTTTCTGCCATATCAACGGTTTTATCACTATGGCCAAGGAGCTTAATACCGGCGCCAGCTAAGGGGCCAGCTAAACTGTTAGGAAGTTGTCCGCCCATCGAGGTAATAACGCCACGAGGCGACTCAAAGTCATGAATATCGAGAATCCGCTCTAAGATAATCTCTTCAAAATAAAGACGATCAGATACATTGTAATCAGTGGATACGGTTTCTGGATTACAGTTGACGATAATCGAATGCCAACCGTTTTTCTGCAGACGGTCTGAACAACTCACAGCACACCAATCGAATTCAACGGAGGTGCCAATACGATAAGAGCCGCCACCAAGAATAATGGCACTAGGTCGGTGGTAAGGAGGTAAATCATCATGATGAGAGCCAGCATAGCTCATATACAAATAATTGGATGGTGACGGATATTCAGCAGCGGTGGTGTCAATTTTTTTAACCACAGGCACCACCGACTGGTGTTTGCGCCACTTGCGGTATTCAAGGGATAATTCTTGAATTTTCTTCAGACCAATGAGCTTAATTTCCTCTGTTGTTAAACCGGTTCCTTTAAAAGCGAGAAAAACAATTTGTTCATCAGAAAAACCACAAATCTTCCATGACAGCCACTGCTTTTTGGTAATTTTCTCGGCACATAAAGCCACCCTTTTATAGCTGTGAATTTCGTGGGGTATTGTTGTTAACAATGCGGTAAACGTGTTGATGATTTGCCGTTCACAGGCGATAATCTGAGCTAATTGGGCAATGAACCAAGGGTCGATTTTTGACTTCTCATGGATCAGCGTTTCGGCAATGCCATGTCTCAAGGCGCCACAAACCTTATATATTCTGGTATCCGTCGGTGCTGCTAGTGAGTCAAGTAGCTCTGATTCACTCAGCTGTTCATCAAACCAAGAAAGACCGGGGCCAATCTCGGTAACAGAGCGAACAGCCTTTTGCACAGTTTCTTGAAAGTTACGACCAATAGCCATAATTTCACCCACCGACTTCATGGTTGAGCCAAGTTCACGGTGAGCTCCCTTAAATTTAGTGAGGTCCCACCTTGGGATTTTTAAGGTTAAATAATCAAGAGCAGGCTCAAAGAAAGCCTTAGTCACTCCCGTAACCGGATTAGTTAGTTCCTGTAAACCGTAACCAAGAACGACTTTAGCAGCGATAAACGCAATGGGATAACCAGAAGCTTTTGAAGCTAAAGCAGATGATCTTGAAAGGCGGGCGTTGACCTCAATAATATAAAAATCTAGGGAATCAGGGCTCAAAGCAAATTGTGCATTACACTCACCGACAATTTCCAAAGCCTCAACAACCTTTAAACTCGCTGATCTTAAAGATTGATACTCTTGATCAGATAAGGATTGGGACGGACAAACAACAATAGAGTCACCAGTATGAATGCCTAGTGGATCAAAGTTCTCCATATTACAAATACAGATACCACTACCATCCGTGTCCCTCATCACCTCATATTCAACTTCTTTCCAGCCACGGAGAGATTTTTCTACTAACACCTGAGGACAATGAGCTAATCCTTCTTGTACTAAACGAGTGAGTTCTTCAGCATTATGAGCAAACCCAGATCCAAGACCACCTAAGGCATAGGCCATACGACAAATCACGGGGAAGCCGATTTTTTTAGCCGCTTCCAGAGCTTCATGAAGATTATGACAAGCAACGTTCTCAGGAACAGGAATACCGATTTCTGTCATTTTTTCAGCGAAAAGATTACGATCTTCGGTGAGTCTGAGTGTGCTAGTGGAAGTACCGAGGTTTTCTACGCCATATTTGGCCAGTACGCCTCGTTCATCAAGATCTAACAGGCAACTTAAAGCTGTTTGACCACCAAAACCAGCAACGATTCCTTGTGGTCTGTCGGAGGCAATGATTTTTTCCACCCATGACCCAGTCACTGGATAGAGATAAACTTTGATTTTGGGGCCAGGATTTGTTTGCACGGTGGCAATATTGGGATTAACCACAATAACCTCAAGGCCTTCCTCAACAAGGGCGTGGAGAGCTTGAGTGCCAGAATAATCAAATTCACCGGCCTGACCAATAGATAATCCGCCTGATCCCAGTAAAATGACCTTATGAATACCACGCTCTTGTAACCTGGCACCAGAATTCATAGGTGGTTTTTCTTGGTTACTCATAGGTGTCTTTCAAGTCATGAGAAACTGTGGGTTGCGACAAAGAAGCAGCTAATTCTTGAGCAAAATCTTCGATAATCCAGGAGGTATCCTGGGGACCGCTCGAAGCCTCTGGGTGGAATTGTACCGATCTAAAAGGCTTAGATTTATGGCGAATGCCCTCAATACTTTGATCATTGGCATTACGAAACCAAACCTGCCAATCACATGGCCAATTTAGGTCTTCTATTAAATGGAAACCATGGTTTTGTGAAGTCATATAACATTTTTTTTCCCCCACTTCATACACTGGCTGATTATGACTGCGATGACCAAAGGTCATCCGTTCACATAACATCCCAGCAGCTAAACCAAGAAGTTGATGGCCTAGACAAATTCCCAGGATAGGTCTGGATTCGGTTAATAATTTTTTGATCTCTGAAATCAGTGACGAGCCGTAAGCTGGATCACCTGGGCCGTTAGAAATCAACCATCCTGAGCAATCAATGGTATCAAAACATGTATTCCAGGGCACACATAGTACTTCACAACCATGACGGAGTAATTCCCTAACAATATGATTCTTAACCCCACAATCAACTAAGCAAACCCGGGGTGTTTTTGATTGTTTGAGTGATGGTTGATATAGCATCGGCTCTTGCCTAGAAACATAAGGCAGAATAAGATGTTCACTCGCATCAAAAAAGTCACCTTCAGGAGGTGACCAGCCGGCTAGTGCACGCTCTTTTGCCCCAGGATTCTTCATCGGCTCTATTCGACCCAACAGAGGCGTATTTTCCCTAATAACATGAATAAGATGTCGAGTGTCAATTTGATAGAGACCAGGTACACCATGTCTTTGCAGCCAAGAGTCAAGATTTTCAAGGCTGCGCCAGTGAAATGTTCGATCAGACGTGGCATTAATAATGACCCCAGAAGCATGGATCGTATTTGACTCGTAACCTGGTGGTGGTAAGTCGGAGATATCCGTTGTCATTTCGGGTATTCCGTAATTGCCTATTAGGGGGTATGCAAACGTGAGAATTTGACCGAAATAAGATGGGTCTGTTAATGATTCAGAGTAACCGACTAAACTCGTTGTGAACACAAGCTCGCCTCGGGCACGGCAATGATCACCAATCATATAGCCTTCTAGTACCGTACCATTTGAAAGGATAAGTCTGCCAATCTTTGCTTTTTTGACTTCTTTTGATGCCAGGTTATATGATCTTCCTGGTGGAAGACTTTGATCATCCGTCATGTGACGCTGGTCACGCCCAGGTGTTTGAGGTTGATCGTGTGGTTTAATGGGGGTGGAGTCAAGTGGTGAAGACATAAAATTGCCATTTAATGTGGGACATAATAACAAAATAACGTACTCTGAGAGAGAGAAAGAGAGGGCAAAAGCAGCTCTCCACCGCCCTAAAAAGTTTAGCGAATTTTTTGACAAGTTGGTAGAGTAAATTTTTGAATCAATGAGAAATCAGTGTTCTCATTATGACTGGGCAACGATAAAGGAAGGATCAT
>JAPOQT010000231.1 GCA_026710525.1 Pseudomonadota bacterium | reverse complement strand
TTACGGCTCTTACCGATCTTCGGATTCAACTAAAAACAGTTAATGGCCGGATGTCAGTCGTTAAAAACCGAGTGTTTAAAAAAGCCTTAGATGGCAAAGATTTTAGCTCATACGAGGCACTCAGCCAATATTTTAAGGGCCCGGTAGCTGTCATTTTCCTCAACCAGGATATTGGCGCTGGAGCTAAGATAATTAGTAAATTTGCTGAAGATCATGAATCGTTTTCGGTACAGGCAGGATTTTATGAGGAGACGTTGCTCTCAGATGAAGATATTCAGGCTATTGCCAAGTTGCCATCAAAAGAAGAGCTCTACGCTAAGATACTATCTTCACTGATGAATCCTCATCGCAATTTACTTGGCGTACTCCAAGCTGTGCCTCGAAATTTGGTTGGGGTATTATCGGCAGTATCAAAGCAGCTAGAGCAGAAATAAGTAATGAAGTTCAATGAATAAGGTAAGATCATCTTGTTTTTTCATAATTTTTACTAACATATTGGGATGAGGAGAAAAAAAATGTCTGAGGTGACCAAGGAACAAGTCGTTTCCTATTTGGAAAATCTCACGTTATTACAAGCGTCTGAGCTTGTGAAAGAACTTGAAGAAAAGTTTGGTGTGTCGGCGGCAGCACCAGTGGCTGCTGTGGTAGTTGGTGATGGAGCGGCTGATGGAGCGGCAGCTGAAAAAGATGAGTTTGATGTTTTACTAGCCGAGATTGGTCCGAAGAAAATTAATGTCGTCAAGGAAGTGCGAACAGCAACTGGCCTTGGCTTAAAAGAGGCGAAGGATCTCGTTGAGGCAGCGCCAAAAGTTATCAAAGAAGCTATGAGCAAAGAAGATGCGAATAAGTTGAAAAAAGTTCTAGAAGCTGCTGGTGCTAAAGTAGAACTCAAGTAATGTGAATGCTTTATGTGACTATGGGTCACATATTAGTGTGAATGATGGATTGTCCTGTGGATAGTCAAACGGGTTGTTGGGTGGAAATGGCAGTGATTGGTTATTCATTCTCTTTGGTTATCTCGTGCTATTCTAGAAGAGAAGCTAAAGACTGGTAACTATGGCAATATCTCGGACACTTCCCTTATCTACACTATCTTCATGCTGTAAAGTCAATCGATCTGATGTTGATTTGATAAAACTAGGGCGTGACGGAAGTTAGGATTTTTTTTATCCCTGCTGGGGATGTTATCCTTATTCATCAACCTTACCATAATCAGGAAAAAGGAATAAGTAAATGACCGCTTTAGATGCTTCTTTTAACCGGCTCCGCAAACATTACCAAAAAATTCCTCTAGCTATTGAGCTTCCTAACCTCATAGAAGTTCAAAAAAATAGCTATGATCAATTTCTGCAGATGGATGTTGAACCGTCTAAACGCAAAGATATTGGTCTGCAAGGTGTGTTTAAGTCGATTTTTCCCGTGATGGATTTTTCAGAAACAGCATCCGTTGATTTTGTTGAATACAATTTCGAAAGCCCCAAGTATTCTGTTAATCAATGTCGTCAACGTGGCATGAGCTATGAAGCACCCCTTAAACTTGTGATTCGTCTCGTCCTTTGGGATCAAGACAAAGACTCTGAAACCAAGATGATCAGAGATGTGAAAGAGCAAGAGATATTCTTTGGTGCTATTCCGATAATGACTAAAAACGGCACCTTTGTTATCAACGGTATTGAGCGTGTTATCGTATCGCAGCTCCACCGTTCATCCGGTGTCTTCTTTGATCACGATCGTGGTAAAGGTTTAACCAGTGGTAAATTCCTTTATAACGCTAGAATTATTCCCTATCGAGGAAGTTGGTTAGATTTTGAATTTGATAGCAAAGATCTTCTTTACGTTCGCGTTGATCGACGACGGAAATTTTATGCCACGATCCTTCTAAAAGCCTTGGGCTATAGCTCCACTGACCTACTCAATATGTTCTACGACAAGGAAGAGATCCATCTCAAACAAGGAATTTTTTTCAAAAAAATCAAACTTGATACCCTCCAAGGTCAGAAAGCTGTTCAGGATTTTGTTCATCCTAAAACAAAAGAAGTTATTGTTCAGAAAAATCGTCGTATCACTAAGAGTATCGTGAATACACTAAAAGAAGCGGGGATCAATGAACAGAAACTGACCAGTGCTGATCTTATTGGCTTGATTACTGCCGAAGCTGTTCTTGACAGCCATGATGAAGAATTACTCGAGACAAATACGGAATTAGATAGCGAACATATCTCAGCCCTTATCGCGGCAAAAGTAAAAACATTTCATGTTTTATCCATTGATGGTATTAATGTGGATAAAACAATGAGAGACACTTTGATCGCTGATAAAATCGATGAAGAGAACTTCCGTGATCAAGCTATTATTGAAATCTATAAAAGAATGAGACCAGGTGAAACCCCGGCCATAGAAACAGCGGAAGCACTTTTCAACGGAATGTTCTTTGACAGTTCTCGCTATGATCTTTCCATTGTTGGTCGAGTTAAGCTCAATGAACGACTTAAACTCAACATTCCCAATGACCAAAAAACCTTGACAAAAGAAGATATTATTGCCACCGTTCGAGAGATGCTTGATCTTAAAATCAAAGGCGAGGGTGGCGATGATATTGATAATCTTAGTAATCGTCGTGTGAGAGCTGTCGGCGAATTACTTGAGAACCAATACCGAGTTGGTATGCTTAGGGTTGAAAGAGCTATTCGAGAACGTTTACAACTATCTGATGTTAATAACCTACTTCCCCATGATGTTATTAACAATAAACCAGCAACGGCTGTGATTAGGGAGTTTTTTGGTAGTTCCCAATTATCTCAGTTTATGGATCAAACGAACCCACTCTCTGAAGTAACCCACAAAAGAAGACTTTCTGCTTTAGGACCTGGCGGCCTCTCAAGAGAAAGAGCAGGCTTTGAGGTTCGGGATGTTCATGATACCCATTATGGCAGAATTTGTCCGGTTGAAACCCCTGAGGGACCAAACATTGGCCTTATTGCTTCCCTGGCTTCATATGCCCGAGTTAACGAGTATGGTTTTATCGAAACTCCCTATCGTAATCTTGCCGATGATTCGATTAAATACTATTCAGCTGCCGAAGAACATAAAGGCCATGTAATTCGTCAAGCTTTACCAAAAACTCGTCCCGATGAAAAAAAAGAAGATTATACTGTTGCTAGAAGGTCCTGGATTACAGAAACAGTGAGAACAGAGGAAGCTGATTTAGCTGATGTTGGCTCAAGTCAATTAATTTCTGTGGCAGCAGCCCTCATTCCTTTTCTACAAAACAATGATGCTAACCGAGCCCTTATGGGTTCCAATATGATGCGTCAAGCTGTTCCTCTGATTAAAACCAGTGCCCCTATTATTGGCACTGGCATGGAAAAAGTGGTGGCTCGAGATTCAGGAGCCACTGTGGTGGTGCAACGTGATGGTGAAATCGTTGGTGTAGATGCCGAGAGAATCATTGTAAAAACCCATGAAGACAACACTCCCTCTCAGGATAAATCGGATAAAAAAACGACCAAGACTGTGCTGAGTGAAGTCGGTACTGATATTGATATTTATACGTTGCAAAAATACAATCGCTCAAATATTGATACCTGTATTAATCAAAAACCGATTGTCCATGTGGGAGAACATGTTAAAAAAGGCGATATTATCGCTGACGGCTTTGCCACAGAAATGGGAGAGCTTGCCCTTGGTCAAAATGTGACTGTTGCTTTTATGCCTTGGAATGGTTATAATTTCGAGGATTCGATCCTTGTTTCAGAAAGACTCGTCAAAGAAGACCTTTTTACTTCGGTCCACATTAGAGAACTAGAATGTATTTCCCGTGATACAAAACTAGGGCAAGAGGAAATTACTTGCGATATTCCTAATGTTGGTGAAGAAGCACTAAGTCATCTTGATGAAAGTGGTATTGTGGTCATTGGCGCTGAAGTTAAACCAGGAGATATCCTAGTCGGCAAAATTACCCCTAAAGGTGAAACCCAACTCAGCCCTGAAGAAAAGCTACTGAGAGCTATTTTTGGTGATAAAGCTGGTGACGTCCGTGATACTTCTCTCCGAGTACCCTCGGGAGTGAAGGGGACGGTTATTGGCGCTAAGATTTTCTCAAGAGAAGGTGTGGAGCAGGACTTTAGAAGTTTATCAATCCAAAAACAAGAGGCTGATAAAATCCGACTCGATGACGCTGAAAGGGTAGCTATCATTAAAGAATCAGCTATTCGTCAAATAGGGAAAGTGGCTCGTGATCACGTCCTAGCAAAAGACATTAAGCTCACTCGCGGGAAGTCTGCTAAAACAAAGGATAACTTTGAGCTGGATCTCAATGATGATGACAACTCTACGGATAATCTTTTGGCTAATAACGATTCAGATAGTCAAAAGAACGAAGCAAAACCACGAAGTCTTGTTCCTAAGGGAACGAAGATCACCGAGGACATTATCCGTGAAATAGGGATATCTCATTGGGATGAAATCGCTGTGAAAGATGTTAAAGTCCAGCAGACGTTAACATCGACCTTAAAGAGTCTGCGTAAGAAAATTTCTCAAATCCGTGTTGATACTAATGAAAAGTTAGGACAACTGTTAAAAGGTGACGAACTGCCACCCACTGTGATTAAAATGGTTAAGGTTTATGTAGCCATCAAAAGAAAACTACAGGTTGGTGATAAAATGGCGGGACGTCATGGTAATAAAGGGGTGATTTCCAGAATACTGCCTGAAGAGGATATGCCTTTTACCGCTGATGGTAAACCTGTTGATGTGGTCCTGAATCCTCTCGGGGTGCCGTCACGTATGAATGTTGGTCAGATACTTGAGACTCATCTTGGTTGGGCTGCCAAAAACCTTGGTGCCAAACTCCATGCCATGACAGAAGAACAACCGTTTTCTAGAAAAGCCCTTGAGAAAATGTGTTTAGCTATTTGGGATACTGACGATGTATGTGAAGATATGCAGTCTTTTGTTAAAACAGCATCTGATGAAGCACTGATTAAATTTGTTCGAAAATACAAAGAAGGTGTACATATTGCTAACCCTGTATTCGATGGTGTGGTCGAAGAAGAGATTAAAAAAGCTCTGGAGCTTGCTGGCTGTGAGAGTGATGGTAAAGTCGATCTTTATGATGGCTGTACCGGATCAAAATTTGATCATCGGGTCACAGTGGGAGTGAAGTATATTTTAAAACTCCATCACTTGGTTGATGAAAAAATTCATGCTCGTTCCATTGGTCCTTATTCACTGGTCACTCAACAACCCCTCGGTGGTAAAGCGCAATTTGGTGGTCAAAGATTGGGAGAGATGGAAGTTTGGGCCATGGAAGCCTACGGTGCTGCCTATACTCTACAAGAGATGTTAACAGTGAAATCCGATGATATTGTCGGTCGGAGTCATATGTACGAAAGTATTGTAAAAGGGAGCAACAAAATGGCTCCTGGTTTGCCTGAATCCTTTAACGTCCTAATTAAAGAACTTCAAAGTCTCGGCTTAGATATTAGTCTTATTTAATACATAGATCAAACTGCTAACAATGCCCCATTAATTTTGGAGTGATTTTTATGAATGATTTTTTGAATTTTTTTGATAAACCTAAAGATCCTTTAAGTTTTTCTGCCGTCAAAATATCTATTGCTTCTCCAGAAAGAATCAGAAGCTGGTCCTACGGCGAAGTTAAAAAACCTGAAACAATCAATTACCGAACCTTTAAGCCTGAAAGAGATGGATTGTTTTGTGCTAAAATTTTTGGTCCTGTTAGGGATTATGAGTGTATTTGCGGTAAATACAAACGCATGAAGCACCGTGGCATTGTGTGTGACAAGTGTGGTGTCGAGGTGATCCACTCTCGGGTACGAAGAGAACGATTAGGGCACATTAATCTGGCTGCTCCCGTGGCTCATATTTGGTTTCTCAAATCTTTGCCGTCTCGCATTGGTGGCCTATTAGATATTCAGTTAAAACTCATTGAGCGAGTGCTTTACGGAGAGGCTTATGTTGTTCTAGACCCTGGTAATCGGATGATTACTGGTCTTGAAGAAGGGCAATTTCTCACGGAAGAAGAACACGATGATAAGTTAGCAGAGCTGGGTGGTGGCACTTTTCAGGTTGGTAGCGGTGCTGAAGCGATCCTCTCCCTATTGAAAGATCTTCGAGTGGATGAGCTAGCCATTGATTTGCGTGAGCAACTAAAAACCGCTACATCTGATGCCGCTCGTAAAAAACTACATAAGCGTATTAAAATTGTTGAATCTTTTACAAAAAGGGATGAGCAAGGAAAATATTTGGTCCGCCCAGAGTGGATGATGCTCGAGGTAATTCCTGTGTTGCCTCCCGACGTAAGACCCCTTGTTCCCCTCGATGGTGGTCGTTTTGCCACATCAGACCTCAATGATCTCTATCGACGAGTCATTAACCGGAATAATCGACTGCTTCGCTTAATGGAATTAAATGCTCCTGAAATTATTGTGCGTAATGAAAAAAGAATGTTACAGGAATCGGTTGATGCTCTATTCGATAATGGTCGTCGTGGTAAGGTGTTTACTGGTCCTAATAAACGCCCCCTTAGATCTCTCACTGACTTCCTAAAGGGAAAACAAGGACGTTTCAGACAAAACCTACTTGGTAAGCGAGTTGATTATTCAGGCAGATCAGTGATTGTGGTTGGTCCTGAGCTACGCCTACATCAATGCGGTTTACCGAAAAAAATGGCTATTGAACTCTTTAAACCGTTTCTTTACTGCAAATTAGAGGAAAAAGGCATTGTTTCAACAATAAAGTCAGCTAAAAAGCTGGTAGAGAGAGAACGGGCTGAAGTTTGGGATGTTCTTGAAGAAGTCACCAAAGAACATCCCGTGCTCCTTAATCGTGCTCCAACTCTTCACCGGTTAGGGATTCAGGCATTTGAGCCCGTGTTAATCGAAGGTAAGGCTATCCGACTCCATCCCCTAGTTTGTTTTGCCTTTAATGCTGACTTTGATGGTGATCAAATGGCTGTGCATGTGCCACTATCTATTGAAGCACAAATTGAAGCTCGGGTGCTCATGATGTCAACAAACAATCTGTTTTCGCCAGCATCAGGATCGCCGGTTATTGTGCCATCTCAGGATATTGTCCTCGGCCTTTACTACTTATCCCGTGAAGATGTGTCAGCTAAAGGTGCTTATGGCACTTATTCTAGCTTAGAAGAAGTACGGGTTGCTTATGATCATGGTAAGGCTGGTTTACAAGCACCAGTAACTGTTAGAGATAAGCACAAAGGTTATGTGAAAACTACTGTGGGTCGGGCTCTCCTATCGGATCTCATTCCTGACGAGGTGCCTTTTGAGGTTTACAACAAAATTCTTGGTAAAAAAGAATTAGGGATCCTCATTGATGCTGTTCATCGTATCTGCGGCACCAAAGCAACAGCACTGGTGGCTGACGCTTTAAGAGCTATGGGTTATCGTCATTCAACAAAAGCAGGTCTATCTCTGTCGATTAACGACATGATTATTCCAGAAGGTAAACAAGAGCTGGTTGATCAAGCCTTTGATGAAGTTAAAAAGATTCGGGAGCAGTATGCTGACGGTCTGTTAACTGAAGGTGAGCGTTATAACAAGGTTGTTGATATTTGGGCGAAAGTTTCAGAAAACATCGCTACCAATATGTTTGCTAATATCGCCTCAATGGAAGTCACCGATGTCAGGGGTGATAAGCACGTTGTTAGATCGGATAATAGTATTTTTATGATGGCTGATTCTGGTGCTCGAGGCTCGACTAACCAAATACGACAGCTTGCTGGAATGCGAGGTCTGATGTCGCGTCCTTCGGGTGATATTATCGAAACGCCGATTACGGCTAATCTTCGCGAAGGATTATCGGTCCTTGACTACTTTATCTCGACCCACGGTGCTCGTAAGGGTTTGGCTGATACCGCTCTTAAAACAGCACGCTCAGGTTATTTGACCCGACGTCTTGTTGATGTTGCCCAAGACGCCATTATTCGAGGTGATGATTGTGGGGTACGCCATGGTATTAAAATTGCTGCTGTTCGAGACGGTAGCGATATTATTGTGTCGCTGTCCGAACGAATTCTTGGCCGAATTCCCTGTGCTGATATCAAGAACCATAACACGGGTGATGTGATTGTTCACGAAGGTGAATTGATTACTGAAGAGCATTGTGAACTCATTGAACAGTGTGGTATTGAAGAAGTAGAGGTTCGCACCCCCTTAACCTGTGAGTTATCAGAGGGATTATGTGCCCAGTGCTATGGTCGCGATCTATCCCGTAGTCATATTGTTGACATTGGTGAAGCTGTTGGGGTGATTGCTGCCCAATCCATTGGTGAACCTGGAACCCAGCTCACGATGAGAACTTTCCACTTTGGTGGTGCGGTCAGTCACAAAGTAGAAAGTACTACGGTGGAGTGTCGATTCTCAGGCACCTTGGAATTTGAAAATATTCGTTCAGTGAAAAACTCTGAAGGTAAACTAGCCGTATTATCCCGTAATGGTCAGATTAAAGTGATTGATATTCAAGGGACGGTTCGAGAGGTTTATCCTATTGTCTATGGAACGGTGCTCTCGGTTGTCGATGGTCAGGAAGTGAATGCTGGTGATCGTCTTGGTGAATGGGATCCATTTGCTGTCCCTATTATTGCTGAAAATTCTGGTGTCATACGTTATCGTGACTTGGAGGTTGGCACATCCCTTGAAGAACAGGTGGATGAAG
>JAPOQT010000230.1 GCA_026710525.1 Pseudomonadota bacterium | reverse complement strand
CTTGTTGTGACTCGTTAAGATCTTTTTATCACAAAATGAGGATCAAGCATAACCATGGATGTCATCCAAAATATGATGGAATACAGCCATCAATCAACCCACTTCTTCTATCATAAATCTTCTGGTCTGAAAACCATTATCTCGATTCATGATACCACTATGGGACCTGCTCTTGGTGGTTGTCGATTTTTTAATTATAAATCCGAGTCTCATGCCTTAGAAGACGCTTTACGGTTATCTCGAGGTATGACCTATAAATCAGCGGTGGCTGGTGTGCCTTTAGGTGGTGGTAAATCCGTGATCATTGGTGATCACACCCATTTGAGATCCCGGGAGTTGTTTCGTGCTTTTGGTACCTTTGTGAACAGCCTTGGTGGCCGGTATATTACCTCTGTTGATGTGAATACAACGGTGCAAGATCTGAAGTGGATGCACGAAACAACTCGTTACGTGACTTGGCCTAACGAAAGTTATGGCGGTAGTGGTGATCCATCATACATGACAGCATACGGCGTATATTGTGGCCTAAAATCAGCCTTGAGACACCAACTGGCAAAAGACTCTTTTGCTGGTGTTCGTATTGGGGTTCAGGGTGTGGGTTCTGTTGGTGAGTTACTCTGTGAGCATTTGCATCGTGATGGTGCTATTCTCACCATCGCCGATACCCATAAAGCTCGATTAGCTGTGGTGGCTAAGAAGTTTGGCGCCAAAACTGTGGCCCCTAACGATATTTATAAGGCTGATGTCGATATATTTGTGCCATGTGCTATGGGTGGTGTGCTCTCTGATGACACCATTCCTCATATTAAGGCCAAAATCATTGGTGGTGCCGCGAATAATCAACTCCTTGAGGATCGGCACGGCGCGTTACTGAGAGATTTAGGGATTCTCTATTGTCCTGATTATGTGATTAATGCCGGGGGCATTATTAATGTTTATTATGCCTTACGTGACTCAACAGATGGTTTTAACGCTAAGCATGTAGAAAAAGCTCGAAAACATACGGCTGAGATCGAAGGTACTCTGGATCATATCTTTACGGTATCGAGTCGTGACGGTGTGTTACCCCATGAGGCAGCCAGTCTGATTGCTCGAGAAAAGCTCGAGCAGGCAAGAAAATCACAAAGTCAGTCTTAATGGAAACTGTAGGGTTTATGATGGTGTTAATAAATTTGGTGGTATCACTTGTATATTAGGTTAGTGTGAGTATTGCTATGATCATAAAGTTATTTGCCATAATGACGGTGGGTTTTCTCGGCTCCTCCTTTGTTTTACTAGGTCCTACCGAACCTCGTCTCGAGGTGACAGAGTCGGATCCCAACGTAGAATTTAAGTGGCATTTAGACCAGGCTATTGCTTGGGCTGATTTGAAGGATTATCGGGGTGGTCAATACATAGGGCTAGACAACATGGAGATATTTAAAACAGTCATTCGTCATTCTATGGAGCATTGGAATAATATTACTGATTCATTTGTTAACTTAATCCTGATTGATGAGAAGTATAGCGGTGACTTAGAAGATAGTGCTGGCACTAATCTGCTACGCTTTGCCAAGTTAAGCGGTGCCTTTAATTCTGGTGAAGCGGTGCCTTCCATGAATATTGGTAGAACAATTATTGAAGACTGTGATATTAGCTTATCCCTTGATAGTGTGAGTTTTGTTTCGCAAGGGGGGGGCAGTAAAGAAATTCCTGTGGTGATAGCCTCAATGCTCGAGATTATTTTAACCCATGAGTTAGGTCATTGTTTGGGTTTGGGTCATCCTCATACGAGCTCAAAGTCTATTATGAGTTATAAAACCTTAACCCAAGTAAAACCAGGCATCCAAACTTCACTGGCTATAGATGACATGGCTGGTGCGATTTATCTCTATCCAACGACGGGCGATCCTTCAGGGT
Source organism: Pseudomonadota bacterium (assembly GCA_026710525.1). Classification (GTDB taxonomy): domain Bacteria; phylum Bdellovibrionota_B; class Oligoflexia; order Oligoflexales; family Bin106; genus Bin106. The sequence goes on along the minus strand of JAPOQT010000230.1, from coordinate 4,185 downwards.
TTGGGTCATGTGGCAGTATGGCTTATGCGGGCGGTGACGTTCGGTCACAAATCACAAACAATCCGTCGATGATGCGCGATTTTCCTGGAATGATGTTGTTTTGGCTCATATTTTTATATACACCTTTTTTACTACGATATATGATGATGTTTTTTGAGGTGATGGAAGAAATTTATCATCTTCATCTTGCTGGATTGTGGCAGGGAAAAAGGTCATAAGATGGCTAGTAAAAGATAGGCACGGGTGGTGGAATTGGTAGACACTCAAGACTTAAAATCTTGTGCTCCTTAGTGGGCGTGCGGGTTCAAGTCCCGCCCCGTGCACCAACTCATAGCTAATTCACTGAAATCGACATATTCATCGACTCACCGCCACGGATAATCGTCACCACGACACTGGTTTCTTGCTTTAAACTATGGAGTATTTTAATCGCTGTGGTTGGGCTGGTGAGGGGTGTATCATTAATGGCCTGCACCAAATCACCATCTGTGAAACCAGCTTTTTCAAAGATACTCCCTGGGGTAATGTTTGTTAGGATAAAACCAATAATTTGGTTGTTTTGCACTTTTGGCACAGCGGCGGCTTCCATGAGGATTTTCTGGAGTTGATTTTTAATCATGTTATCTCGATAAGCGCCGGTGATTTTGACATCGATTTTATCTTCGCTAGTTAACCTATCTAGTCCTTCCTCCTGATAGCGTGTCCCTCGTGTATTCATCGGCTGCTTTGTCGCCACAGTTTTTGCCCGCGTCGGGGCAAATTGTCCTTTAAAGAGTGTCACTATCTTACGATCCTGGTTGATCGTAATCGTATTTTTGGCAATATCAACGATGGGGGATTGATCAAGAATTTTGTCGCCTATTTTCACAGCCATGACTTTTTTAGATTTTTGTTCTTTAATAAGAGCGACTTTTTTTTCTTGAGTGGTTGAGACAATGGTGCCCATAATGAGAATATTAATGGTTGATGCTGGTACGAGGTTTTGAGATGTGGCAAGAGACACTCTATGACGTTCGTTTTTTTCGACCCCTGTCTCTGACTTTGAGTGATTCTGATCGTGAGGTTTAGCCATCACACTTAAGGCAGCCGATAAACAAATAACGATTATTTGACTAGTGGATATTAAGATATTAGATATTTTTGGTATACTCATCGGGTCTAGCTTTGGTTAGTGGCTAAGGGTTAAACTGATACTGTTAAGGACATGTCCCGTTAGTACCTATCCATCGGAATTTTTTTGCAATAGTAAACATTTTCCCCCATGTTCATCTCACATAAGGTACTTCCATGGATGTTATGAAAAAATATTATTTCATAAAATTATGAAATAACTTAGGTTTTTTGTTTGCTATTGTTTTCTATGATCTGTATTGAGAAAACACAGTGGGTGCGACTGTGGATTTGAGATGGATGGTGATCCTGTGAGCTCTCCTTGATTAACTCATGAAACACACTTACACTGAGGCAGATGGTCCTAGGTTATCGACGGTGAGTAAGAGGTTAAAAGTGATTCCAACGAAACAATTGATTTGTTTAACTGGTATGCCCGGGGTGGGTAAAACAACCTATGGTAAAGAAGTAGCCAGGATTCTTGGTTTAGGCTTCGCTGATCTTGATCATATGATGGCTAGGGAAGGTGGTACTAAGATAACCTCTGTCTCTAGCACCACTGATGATCAAGTCGCCAGGGGTGATGACGATGATATTTCGGAATCGTCTTTTCGAGCCTGTGAGTCACAGATCCTCACCTCGGCTCTCAAAGCCATTAATCATGTGATTGCTCTTGGCGGTGGTACTTTAACAGGATTAGAAAATCGTGAACAGATTGCCAGGAGTGGCGCTTTGCTGATTTGGCTTGATCAAGACCCTGGGATGTTAATTAACCGCATTAAGTCCAGTCCTCAAGGTTTTCAGGGTTTTATTCGTCATCATCCTTATTTTCGTGATGTTTTTAACCGATGTATCACTCGGCTATCTCACAGTCATGAGACACGGGACGAAGCTGAGATTTCTGAACAAGCTTTTGCCGAAGCTTATCATGAGGTATACAGTGAGAGAAAAGATGAGTATCAGAACTCTCATTTTCGATGTGTATTGGATTACATGAGTGACGACTTGATTATTGCAGAATTAGCCAAAATTATTAAGGCAGCCTGGTTAAAAGCTCGATCTAGCTATGGATAAGATAACCGTTATGACTAACAGCAATATGGTTACGGATGACCATGAAAAAAACAAAAATAGTAGTGTGGATCTAAGTAGAGACAAGAACTCCGGTGATATCTCTACTGAACTCGATGATCAGGGTGACGTGTCCGTAGTTCATCGTCACCAAGTCAAACCTTCATGGTTTGAATCGAAATGTGGTTTTCCTTTTCCTACTAAGTCCTTGGTGTTCGTTTTTCTCTTTTGCTACCTGACTTCTTTGGTTGTATCTTTGATTTTTGTTGTGTTTGTGATCCCATTCCATTCATCGTCATCAAAATTATCTGTTGCGACAATCAATCAAAGAACAGCCGGCTCCTTAAGTCTTGGGCAGATCAGGGTGCTATCAGTGAAAGACCTTGATCCTATTCTCGAGCGGAATTTATTTAATCAAGCGGGTGAATTAGGCGATACAGAAAAACCGGTAGAAGAAGGAGAGGAAGAGTATTTTGGTGATATTAAAAAGACTCGATTACCTTTTCGTTTGGTGGGCACATTTTATGGTGGTGATCCCTATAGTGGTGTGGCTTTAATTGAGGACACGACAACGAAAACCGTGAACTCGTTTTCGGCGGGTAACTTGTTACAACAGTTTGTGAGTGTGTATCAGATTTTGCATAAAAAAGTGATTATTGATCATCAAGGCGAATTTGAATATTTGGCGCAAGAAGAAAAAGAGTTAGTGAGGAGAAAGAGAGCAAGTAATAGTTACTCTCAGACGAGGGCGGCGGTGTCGAAACGGCTACCGCAAAATTCACAGGGTCGGATTTTAGAATTTAAAGAAGAAGGTTATGAGTATAGTGATGGTAAGATTTTTATGACTGAAAGTTACAAAAAAAAACTGTTAACTCAGGACTTTTCAAAGGTCCTCCAAGATGCCAAAGCTGATCCTTATTTAGTGGGTAATAAACTAGCTGGTTTTAAACTCACTCGTATTCGTAAAGATTCCATATACGAAAAGGCTGGGTTTGCTGATGGTGATATTGTCACGGAAATTAATGGTATTGAGCTCACATCAGTGTCCCAGGCGATTAGTGTTTTACAAGCAGCTAGAAATGCTAATAAGTTAGAGGTAACTGTCATTCAAAATGGCACTGCCCAGTCGATTGCCGTAACCATAGGTCAGTAATTGTCAAGGTGAAATCAGTGAATCAAATATTGATAAAGGGCGTATCCCTGCAATTTAAAAATCTCCTCACTTTTAATGTGGTGCCAGGAGGTCTATCTCGTTATGGTCGGACGGTAAAACGCTTCGGTTTTGTTGTTGTTTATGCCTATTTGTTATCGATTCTTATCCAGGTGATTCTCGTTCATTATTTGATGGCTCAAATGTCATCTTGGTTGGGGCAAAATCGTGTTGCTACTGCCCATGAAAGCCATGTTTTAGCCAATACTGGATTCAATTATTTTAAGTTTCGTGGTGTTGTTTTAGATCGTCATCTATTTAATTCAGCCGGACATTTTCCCCAGGATCAAGATGAGCCTCAGGAACAAGGTGATACGATGACCTCCAAGGGTTGTTCTGTTTCAGCCTTAGATATTAAGCTCATCGGCACGATAACCAATGATAATCCTAACATGTCAGTGGCTACGATTCATGACAACGCAACCAAGATGAGTGATGTTTACCGGATAGGTGAAAATCTCATTGATGGTTCGGCGCGTGTCACGGCTATTGAAACAGGTCGAATTGTCCTTGATCGCTCTGGGGTGCGGGAGTGTGTGAATATTCATTCGAAAGGTCAGATGACCCAAATATCTCGGAATAATTATCGTAGCCCCCGGGAGGGAGATCGTTCTAACCTCACACCGCCGTCACCTTCATTTACCGCCAATCATTCTGATGGTGGTTTTGTCGTCCTTAAGGATACATATGTGGAAGAGCAGCTTGGTGAAGGTTTTGTCAAAATTATTCAATCCGCTCGAGTTGTGCCTCAGGTAAATGACATGGGGCAAGCGGAAGGTTTTAAGATTTTTGCG
>JAPOQT010000229.1 GCA_026710525.1 Pseudomonadota bacterium | reverse complement strand
TTCATTTATCTTGATTAGCCATCATCATACATCTCTACGTCACATACTTAACATAATTCGTCATAACTAGCTTAATAAGCCGATATGAATAAAAACTTGTATCACAAATACGGAGAGTAGTCCAGCCATAAGATCATCGAGTAAAGTACCCATCGGCGTACCATGCCATGTTCTTTCACACCAACCAACAGGGCCAATTTTTGTCATATCAAATAATCGGAAACAAACAAATCCAGCTAAAAGCAAAGGCCATGATACGGGAATAAATAGAAAAATCAAGGAAAATCCTAGCATTTCATCAATCACGATTTCTCGAGGATCGTGTGTCTGTTTATTAGCTTCGTATAACTTAATCACCCAGTAACCTAAAGCGAGTATTGGTAAATACAAAACATAAGGTGCTATCAACTGATCAAAAGAAAACAGCCAGATAATAAGTAGTCCAGGAATGGTTCCCATTGTGCCTGGAGCGACTGGTGATAAACCAGAATAAAAGCCGGTGGCAATAAATTTGACCAAAAACGTCAGTACCGAACGTAACCTTATCACACGATGACCTTTAAGCACTTTAGGGGGTGAGTTTAATAGAACACAGGATATTACCTACTGTTACCCGTTTCCCCACTGCCATATGAACTTCTTTAACGATGCCATTTTCGCCAGCAAAAATCTTATTTTCCATTTTCATAGCTTCAATAATAGCAACACAATCTGTTTTTTTTACCTGACTGCCAGGTTGTATATTCACCTGGACCACTCTCCCAGTGAGTGTGGAAGTGACCTCATAGTGGCCTTGAGATGACTGGTGTGATGACGAGAGAACATGAGTTTTCCTAGCATAGTACTCCGACACCTTCACTTTTAGGTGACGCAAAACCATCTGAGAGGAGATCACTTTTGCTGTCATAGCAAAGGGAAGGTTGTTTTGCCATTCAACTTTTTTAGCAGCTACTCGAACAATTTTTTCAAAAATGAGACCTGATGTTTCAGAGTAGGGCACTTGTGGTTGATTTTTTTTGCTTTCTCTGGTTGTTTGTTTAATAAAAACAACCCTATTCACAGGATCATAACGAATATCAACAGCACCATTGTTATGATCAACCCTGATATAATCTCCCTGATTTCCTACAAGGCTAGCCTTGGTCTCCATCAAATATTGAATATACTCAGGAATTCTAAGGCCATCAGCCTTATTTTTTAAATCAGATGATTCAAGAGCATGGTTCTCATGGGGTAAGGTAATTAACCATTTCATATCAGATGTCTCCAGGGAACGAGCCTCACATCGCTACTAGGTCATATGATATTACCAGTCTTCTTCAGAAGATTGCCAAAGAAAATCGTTACTGTTTTCTGTGTCTGGGGCATCAGCTTTTTTCTGGGGTGGTAAAACGGATTTTTTTTGCCATTCGTGTTCGACAAGAACAGCACACATCATTCTGACCTCTTCTTGGTCTAACTGGGACACATCATGATCTAGTAACTTGAGCAGTTCATCTTTATGATCGCCCAGGTAGGTCGTAGATATTCGGTTTTCAACAAAGTCTTGATGAGCTAACAGTGTTTCATGGAAAGAAATGGTGGTCTCAAGGGGTGAAATCTCTGTTTCTTTTAATGCTCGGCGAGCACGCAAGATCGCTTCCTTACGATCGTGACCCCATACAATAATTTTACCAAGTAGTGAATCATATATATCTGGAACTTGATAACCTGAAAAAATATGACTATCGACTCGGGTGAAAGGACCGCTGGGCCACTGGACACGATCAATACGACCAAAAGATGGGGCAAAATCAGAACAAGGATCTTCGGCGTTCACCCGAAGTTCAATGGCATGACCACGGATCACAATATCTTCTTGTTTCAAACTTAAGGGTCTGCCTTCAGCGACTCGCACTGACTCTTTCACCAAATCAATCCCCGTGATCATCTCAGTCACCGGGTGCTCAACCTGAATCCGAGTATTCATTTCCATAAAATAATAATCGTGGCCGTCACAAATAAACTCCACTGTGGCCACACCCGAATAACCAGCACTCAGCCCTAAATTAATCGCCATCACTCCCATTTCTGTTCTCAAGCGATGATTTAACACGGGACTCGGAGCTTCCTCAATGATTTTTTGATAGCGTCTTTGCACCGAACAGTCCCGCTCATATAAATGAATCGCTCCACCATAATCATCAAATAACGTCTGAAATTCAATGTGTCGTGGTTTAAGAAGATACTTCTCACAGAAAACACCATCTTCACCAAAACAACTCAAAGCCTCTCGTTTCGCTTCAGTGTAACAACGACTAAGATCTTCTAACTTCGTCACCACGCGCATCCCCCGACCACCACCACCAGCCGATGCTTTCAGAACTATTGGTAAACCAATCCGGGTGCTAATCTCTTTTAGTTCAGATAATGATGATAAGGCTTGACTTGAACCACCAAGAACAGGAATACCTACCTTTTTGGCGAGTTCTTTTGCCCGAACTTTATCACCAAGCTCTCTGGTAGCATGGGCTGATGGTCCAATAAATCGTATGGTTGTTTGCTGTTCTAAGGAGCTCACAAAAGCTTCGTTTTCTGAAAGAAACCCATAACCAGGGTGCAGACCATCACAGTTACTCATAAGAGCAGCTTGAATCACTTTGTTATGATCAAGATAGGTTTGTTCTAAGGAAGTGTCGCCGGTGATTCTGATGGCATAGTCAGCGAGATGGACATGCAACGACTCCCTATCAGCATCGCTGTACAGAGCAACGGACTCGATAGATAACTCACGGAGAGCTCGAATTATTCTAACCGCAATCTCACCCCTATTAGCGACTAATACCCTTTTTAGTGGTTTAATGTTTACTTTCGATGATGACACACCGATCTCCTTACGACCTCTTGCAACATTCGATGGGTCACACCTTTTGATTATGTAATAACCATTAACAAACAGTCACATATTCAAACCATGATGACTGAAGTTTCGCGAAGAGAATTATACCACACGACGTTAAATCCTTCGATTTATCAGGGATATAATACACTGTCAAGTTTTTTGGTTGTTGCTACCAAAAAACCATCAATTCCTGAATTTACAGGGGTATATTGCCATGCTTCCGTCGTGGGAGAGCTAACCGTTTACTGGCGGTGGCTTCTAATCCTTGAACAAGGTATTTACGGGTTTCACCAGGAAAAATAACCGCATCAATATAGCCTTTTTTTGCTGCCTGATAAGGGTTAGCAAAGGTTTGAACATACTCGTTCACCATTTTTTGACGCTCTTTTACTGGGTCCTTCGCGGCAGCAATTTGTTTTTTAAAAATAATATTACAGGCGCCTTCAGCACCCATCACAGCAATTTCAGCACATGGCCAAGCTAAATTTAAATCACTGCCAATATGCTTTGATGACATCACATCATAGGCTCCTCCATAAGCTTTTCTAATAATAACTGTGAGCTTAGGAACTGTGGCTTCGCAATAGGCATAGAGAAGCTTAGCTCCATGGCGTATAATACCTCCTTGCTCTTGGTCTGTACCCGGTAAAAAACCTGGTACATCAACAAATGTGATTAAAGGAATTTGAAAAGCATCACAAAACCTGACAAACCTAGCGCCTTTAATTGAGGCATTAATATCAAGAACCCCAGCCATGTGATTAGGGTTATTGGCAACCACACCAACAACTCGCCCGGCTAGTCGGGCAAAACCAGTCATAAGCTGAGGAGCAAACTCTGGCTTAACTGTCCAAAAAGTTTCTGGGTCCATCACGGCGGTGACCACGTCAACCATATCGTATGACTGCTGGGGATCAGCAGGCACCACTGTTGCAAGTTTTTCTTGAGCTCGGGCTAGTGTTTCTTTGATCTGAGGGTCCGTGGCAGCATCAGGGTTTTGGCTCCGTGGTGCTAACTCTTTATTATTGGATGGCATATATGATAGCCACTGTCTGACTCCTTGGAAGGCAGCTTGTTCACTAGCGAAGCGTCGATCAGCCACACCCGAATGAATAGCATGGGTTTTTGATCCTCCTAACTCTTCAAAACTCACCTCTTCTGAGGTCACGGTTTTAACCACATCGGGTCCGGTAATAAACATGTGAGAAATGCCATCAACCATAAAAATAAAATCAGTGATCGCAGGAGAATACACAGCGCCACCAGCACATGGCCCAAGTATTAAGGATAATTGTGGTACCACCCCTGACACCTGAACGTTTTGATAAAAAATATCAGCGTAACCACCAAGCCTCCCCACACCTTCATGAATTCTCGCCCCTCCCGAGTCATTCAGGCCAATAATAGGAACACCATTTTGCTGAGCAAGCTTCATAATTTGCACAATTTTTCGGGCATTGGTTTCAGACATCGAGCCACCAAGAACGGTAAAATCTTGTGCGTAACAGTAAACCTGACGACCATCAATCTTGCCAAACCCTGTGATCACACCATCACCAAGAACCTTTTGCTTATCGAGACCAAACTGGTGCTCACTATGCTCAACAAAAGCAAAGAGCTCAACAAAACTCCCGGGATCAAACAAGCGGAGAATTCTCTCTCTCGCAGTGAGTTTGCCTCTTTTGTGTTGAGCTTCGATTCTTTTTTTACCGCCTGCTTCTCGTTGCTTTTCTCTGAGAGAGCTTAGATGTAGCTCAGGATTTTGTGGCATAGGAAATCCTCCATGACCTTTTATAATTCAGGACCAATACTCAGTGTATAACAATTACTCGCCAAGTAACAAAAAACTACGAGTGAGATTGTTATAAGTCCAAGTTGTTTCTAGGGCAACCTGAATTTTAATGGTGTTACCCTTGTATTATTCTGTGACGGGGAGGGGTGGTGGTTATATTGGTGATACAGATCATTCCTGTTATTAGGACGTGTTTACGTCTCTCGCCAAGCTCCAGTCAGCCAAGGATTTGTGACTTAAGCCAGATGTTCTCCCTCTCTTTGCACCCATACAAAGAAGCACAGAGTCATAAATAAAAATGTTATGATCCCACCAGGGACCCACATGATCAAACCACCGAGTCTTTGATCATCTAGGCGAGTCCAGTGATCTCCCCACCAGCTAGGCATGGGGATGTTGTCATAGGCATACCAAGGTTCAGATGCGTAAGTGAGGAGGGCAGCGAGAACAATGTTGAGGGCCATAAAAGAAGCAAGGAATAATATACGGAGCCCCATAGGAAGAGGTGAGTGAAGAGGTTTGGGGTCGAGAATATGACGCCATAAGTATAGTGACGTGATGGCCATGAGAGCATGCTCTAACATATGGTAAAGATCATGATATAAAGCCAAATTGTACCACCGAGCTTGATGCCAAAACCAAAAATTTAGATTAAATAGCACGAGAGAAATCACTGGGTGA
>JAPOQT010000228.1 GCA_026710525.1 Pseudomonadota bacterium | reverse complement strand
GGTACAGTGCCCAATTGGCATATAGTATGCTATCAATAGCATGATGGAAATTGCTATCGTACACTCCTGCTGGAGAGTCGTTGACTGCGTAAATAATTGGCCGAAATGGTCCGGATGTGTTTGACGGACATGAGGGGTGTAATTTCTTCTCATATGGGTTAATATAATTCCAGAATGATTCTAGTAAAGTGCTATAGACAGAATGATTAGTACCAACTTTATACGGTATCTCGGCATAAGTTATTTTGATGACTGGTGATGGAGGTAACGGCATATTCTGCCAGTCTTTACGAGTAAGAAAATGATCGTAGCTAAGATCTTTAAAATATAAACCTTGACCTAGGTAATAGTTATCATCATAGTTTGCTTCAGGATGTTCGTTAAAATAACTTCTGCCAACCATATAACCAGTTTCTACGTCGAGAATTTGTTGGATTCCTTCTAAACTTATGTTTTGCCAAGTTTCTGGCTCAAAAAAAGTTTCTAGATAAAAATCCGGACCAGCAGAGAAGTAAGCAACTTGTACTTCATAGTCTTCACCAAACTTTTGCAAATCGTACTTATTTTGTGCAAGTAGCACAGAATTATTAGGATGTTTATTCACATGTTCATAGTTATTTTTATTCATCCCTGTGAGTAGCAAAGTAGATAAGAGTGGAATAAGAAGTGATAATCGTGATGACATAGAGAAGGCCTCCTTGGTGTTAGTTTTTTACTTTGAGTATCTATAGTTTATTATTAAGCTTCGAGTAGCTACAATCAGAGATGAACATAGTCACATGCTATGATTCACAGCTTTTCATATTATAGAAAAAATAAATTTTATGCAAGATGTTTTTTTATATTTCATCTTGATTTGATAATTTTTGCTTAAAAACCATTCGCGTACTGGTAGAGTCATTTTTAAGGCTATGAAAAATATTTCTTTAACCAATGTTGGTATATATTTATTGAAAAGTCAGTCCATTTATCCCTTGATACTTATTATAAATAGAGGCTTAGCATGGATCATCGATAAAGTTTTGCTATTTAAATCCGTATGACTGTTTAGTGTTACGATTATTATATGATGAGATTTCGATGAATATAAAAATATTGTTTACAAATATCCTATCTTTTGCCGTTTATGGTTTAATTTTCATGATGGTGAGCTGTTATCAGGTATCCTCAACAGGTCAAACAGGTGTTGAAGTTAAGGAAGTAGCTATTGGTACAGAAGCAAAAAAATCTTATCGTTCGGATTATTATTTATACACCCTACAAACTATGGAGGAGTTCGAAAAAATAAGCACATTGTGTACCGATAAAGAGCAGCGAACAGAGGTAAATGAAAAGATTTTGAGTGATGAGGATATTGATGAAGATTATGCTGAGTGGAGAGTTGAGTTCAAAGATGAGAGCGGTAAGTATTTATCTCATCTGGACGCATACAAGAAATGTATCTTCGCCTCAGCAGCGCCTCAAGCTTTATTTGCCTGTGCCTTAATTGTTGGATGTGTGTATGAGTTTAAAGAAAACCAGTTAGAAGAGGTGGATCCAAAAAAACTGCGTGAAAAACTGCGTAATCAGTGTTTAAAAGAAGGAGAAGAGTACAAAGAAAAACATACCGACGAATATGGCAACTATAATAACCAGGCTCAAGGAGCAGAACTGAAATTCTATCAAGGTAATCCAGAATCTATATGTTATAGGATGATAGATGAAGAGCCTCCTAAACGATGATTCCTAGTGTTCTCTGGCGCCAAAATTTTTGGACAAAAATAGGATGTTTGCACTCTGAGTGATTTTTTGGATTACGAAACAACACTTACTTGCTTGTATGGCGATGAAAATGAGGGTTATTAGTTTTTTACACCGACACACTTTCCCCTATCTCTGTCCTCTAAATATCTAGTAATATTAGACTTTTATTTTACCGATGATAATGCCCTCGCCTATAAAAAAATATGCTCAACATCAATAAGCAAAATGACGTTACGATGGATAGCAGTGGCGTAGTTCATGTGTATTATGTAATGACGAACGAATTATGATTAGTTTAAATCAAATATACTCTAGTAAATATTTATTTTCTCTTGGCTTAGTGTCATTAGGGATATTGAGCTGTGCTCCAACAAACAACCCTTGTCGTGTGAACCTGTCAAGTAGTTCTGAGAGTAAAGCTATATATTCTGGTTATATTACCTGGGGTTATGATGATCGATATGATAGATCTACTATTGTTCATAAAGAAAATATTGAAAAATGCAACGTTATCGTCCAAAAAAGTCAGTCTGATGGTTTAAAATCATGGAACAAAATATACCTAGCAACCAGCTTTCATTGTATTCGCCATATGATTTACTACGGAATCAATGCTGCTAGCCTGAATGATGATCGATTGGATATGATGTTGGTTTTAGATTCTAAGAGTCTCAACTCTGGAAAGCCTTGTAATGAGAGTAATAAGAAGGCGATTGGGATTAGATTCTCAACCAATAACACATTCGTCGGAGCTCCTGATGGTAGAGGAGTGAATTTTTCAGCATCTTCACCGGAGCTAACTCAGTGGTACTTTCTATTTAAAAAAATGGTAGGAGGGGAATTCTCTGATTTTAGAAATCGTAATAAGATAGAAGAAAAAATAACACAGCATATGAAAAAACTTGATCTGGCCACTGCGGAAGCACAGATTACTGAACATGCCCAGTATATGGATGAAAAACAAAAAGAAAGAAAAAGAACAAAGGTTATGGCCTTAGCCGAAAACTGTTACAGTAGCAAATACAGTAGCAAAGAGGAGAAGCCTATTGCTTGCTTTCTTAGTTCAGATGTTTTTGTTTTTACTCTTGCATCAAGACTTGGAGATCAGCAGCAATCTAATTTCCATGAGCACGAAGACTGTATAATGTCACAGGGCAATTTGGGTTTTGATCTTCATTCAGAGGTTTATTCATCAAACAATATGAATGTGGAACAAATTGTATCTCAGGGAAAACCATGGCTAAGTGTTCAGCATATCTTCCATAACCCCCATAAGTCGTTGTTAGATGAGATAATTGACCCTTATAAAACTAACGTCTCGCAATATTTGGAATTTTTGAATAACATTCATCCTCAACTCGCAGCTAGTTTAATGACTCCTAAGCCGAACGGAGATAATAAAACACTGGCTGATATTGATGATAAATTAGAATTAAATTTTGGGATGATGGATATCAATAAAACATTTACTGTTGATAATTATAAAAAAGCAAATTTAACAACCCTTTTTCATTATCAGGAAAATACGCAAGCTAAACGAGCAGCCTTGCAAACAAACAATGATGTACTGAAAAATATGTATGTTATCAGAAATAATTATTTTCCAGGTGTTTTATTAGGCTTCGATAAAAAGAATTACAACATCCCTCCAGGTAACAGTGGCTCCCTCATGATATCTGAACCTCACCCTGAACCTCAACGAGATAGTGCAGATGAAACCACTAAGATCATAGGAATTCTTTACTCTGTTGATGGTGAGCAAACTAGTGGAGCAGGAGTTATTGACAACAACATGATTGCTGTTACCGCTGTTCCTAATTCAGGAAATAATGCAAACAATGTGGCAGTGGAGCAAGGAGATGGACTAACACAAAATACGCCGTTACCTGGTAAGACGCCGATTAATAACAGACCTTCCAGAGATCAACCTAAAACTAACATAACAGACAATTCTGGGAATAATCAAGGAACTAACGATGATCCTAATACTGTGCTCCGGAGTGAAAAATCAGCGAACATCAATGAATCTGTGGAAACCACTTTAGTCACTGATCAGACGCTAGATGAAGCTAGCCATCTCTCTGATACGGTGACTCCTGGTAATTCAGCAGAAGACTCTTGCTTTTAAGCAAGAAATAATCCATGTCCTCATGGAGCAGAGATGTGGCAAAACAGAACTATTAATAGTAGCAGATGTCTTACTGAAGGGCCACAAAGGCAAAAGATATCTGATGTTCCCCATATAGCCAAAACAAAGTTTTTTCTTTTCACTAGAGTCAATATGCTGTTCGTAACTGAATGATTTATCAGGATCAAAATCTTTATTATTATTACTCACTGTCATAATTTCTTTATGTTTTTCATTGACTTCTGAATTGGCATGGAGCCCACAATAACCTCTAGCATGATATTCACTAACCTGACCAGCTTCCCGTGGGAGGTAATTAAGATATTACTCCTTAAATTTTGTTTTAGGTTGATCCCATCCACTTACCTTGAATAGCCACCATAAAGCAGACTATTCAGGGTTGGTTTGCTTTACCTAGGGAGTTTTTTTGTTCTTGAGCAAGGTGATAACGGGAGAGTAGCTCTGCTACGTAGGGGTGGTTTTGATAACCTAGGATTTTAGCAGAGATTTTAGCTTCATCAGCATCCATAGGATCCACATGGTGCCAGTTGGTTAATACCTCTAACTCGTCCTGAGTAAATAGATTAAAGGTGCTATATGACTGATGCAGAGATAACATAATCCTGGCAATATTTCCCTTAATACGATGTGGTGTATAAAAGTACTTATGACTAAAAGATATCTGACAATGAAATCTCTTTTGGGATAGCTGTTGCTGAGAGACTTTCTCAAAATAAAACCACTTTGTTCCCCGCTTACGATTGAGCTCCTTTACCACAGGCCTAATATGGATCATGTTACCTTCGAAATGAGAAAAGATGGGAATATGCTTGCGTAAACAAGCACGACTCTTTTTCTGACAGTATTGGTTTATCAGCTTGCGATAAAAAGGAATGCGAGCTAATCGTTTTTTAAATCTATCCATAGGATAGAGATGCTCAAACTCCGTGGATGAGTATTTAGGTAAATAAGCTATATCTTGACCAACTAAACACTGGGTTAAGTTCACTTTTGGCCAAACCATAGGACAGTGGCAATAAAAAGTCGTTTTGTGGTCTGAAAATATGGTTTTCAAATGTTGCTTGGCTAAGTAATAACTTTGATGATTGGGTTGGCTTCCTCGCGACACAACATATGAATTATGACCATCGAGATAAGGACTCGCAGCAAACATAGGAACAAGAGATAATAAGCCTTGCCCTATCATTAAAATAGAAGATATATATAACAAATATTTTCTAGCCATCAATACCTCTTGCCAAATGCAACCGTATCATGCCATAAGTCGTCAATATTTGTCAAAGAGTGTCTCTTGTCTATCGTCACTTAGTGTTTCATGCTAAGATTGAGGATATTCCGTCTGTTATTCTCGACTCTCGAGACATTATTAAGACGTGGATGTTGATAACCGGTAACAGCTTTGCTAGATAGAGTTGATCATTATGCAATGGCATATTCTGACAACCTCCTTCCCCCCATATCGAGGTGGCTTGGGATTTCATAGTTTGCATTTAGCTGAATGCTTAGCGCAAAAAGGTGATCAAGTCACTATTTGGTCAGCATTTGATCCTGATAAAAAATTAGCCATCCCCAAATACGTTGATAGTGATCGTAACAAACGGGTGCAATATCACCATGTTGCCAAGGAATGGAATCGACAAAGCCTAGCATATGTGGCTGAGCAAATTCTTAAAGAAAAAAGCCATGTCGTTATTCAATATAGACCCAAAGCTTTTTCTGTAGCCTCAGTACGAGAGCTTATTAGCTTTTCGCGATCATTTAAACGTATGACTCGTTCTAATAACTCCACTGCTTATGTTTATGTGAATGTGATAATTCACCGAGCTATTGAGCATATTCCAAGAAATTTAGATCACCCCGAGCAAAAGAGGAGGAAGTCGACAAAAGGGAAAAACCACAGTGTTTCTTGGCAGTTAATTTGGATGATGGCCCATGATATGATTTGGCAACCCATCATCCAACTCCTCAATCTGAGTGGCCTTGTATACTCATCTCAGCGGGTTCTTGTCACCTCTTCTCGTCTAGCTCGTCGACTCCGTGTTATTACCCTCCGAACTTCTATTCATACTATGCCCGTATCTAGTCCGATTACACATAAAGCCACGCCAGCTCAAGTTGCCAACCTCAGGCAGGCTTTTTTAGGGGATAGAGCATTAATTATTGGGACTTATTCCAGCTTTAAAGAGCCTGAAGTATTAAAGATTCTTGCCCATGTTATGGTGTATTTACTCAAGAAGAACACCAACTGGTTGTGGTTAGGTTTTGGCCGTTTTGCTGAGCCATTTTTTAAATTTTTAGCTTCTCAACATCCTGATATCTCAGATAGGATGCAAAACTCAGGTGAACTTGATCACCGGGCTATTTCGGCTCATATTAGCGTTTGTGATATTATGTTTCAACCTTACTATCACGGAGTGAGTACCCAGAGAGCCTCAGCCATGACTATTCTTGACCATGCCTTACCTCTGGTCACGTCACTTGGTAAGTACACAGAGAAAATATGGCAAACGACGGGCTGTGCTCAACTGATTAAATGGAACGCCCCACACTCTTATATTAGCTCTCTTGGTGTTCTTGGTCATAATCCTAATATGAGAAAAAATATTGGCTTTGTTGGTAAAGAAACTTACGATCAGCATTTTGCTTGGCAAAGAAATATTGATGTGTTCACATTAACGGACCAAGACTAATGAGGGTGATCCCTGTGCTATGGAGTAATAACCAGGTTAATATTATTGGTTTAGGGCGAGTTGGTACCTTTATTAGGCGGATGATGCCAAATGCCAGATGTTTTGTGAGGAATGATTCTTTGGTGTCACTCTCTTCTCATCCCACTTGGATATGTGTGAGGATGAAGGACCTTGACCAGGTATTACAGCAAATTCCGACAACAAGTAAACAGAATCTTATTTTTCTACAAAACGGCATTTATCAGAGTTTGCTTGATGATTATGGTGTGTTAGAGCCGACGAAAATGCTGGTCTATTTTGCGATCAACAAAATAGGTGACACTCCGGTTGATTCTTTGGGTATGAGTGTGGTTACTGGTAAACATAGTAAGATGGTGTCCCAAATGTTTGCTAGTTGGCATTTAGATGTTAAACCAGTCTCAGAGTTGGATTTTTATGGCTTAGCCCATGAAAAGTTGATTTGGCTTGCTGTCTTTGGCTTATTAGGCGATTGTTTTAGCTTAACAGTACAAGATCTTGTGACTTATCATCGAGATCATATTCACGGTTTGATTTGGGAACTCGCTAGTCTTGTTGAGCGGAAGTTTAATATTCATTTTGCTGGTGGCAAGAATGGCCTGGTCGAGGGTTTAGTGCAGTATTCTCATAGTCTAGGGGCTTACCGTGCGACTGTTAAAGAATTTCATTATCGTAATGGTTACTTTCTCCGTTTAGGCAAAACCCCAAAACACGAACACTTTCTTCATCTTTATCAGCAAGCGGTTGCTCGCAAAGATCTTTGATATCAAGATGGCGGCCTTTGTTATAACATTAATTTTCGCATCATCATCCAGTCGTGATATACTTGGATCCTGTTTTATGGCTTTATTTACTGATGATGATCATAACCATGAGATGACATAAGGAGAAATAGCGAATGACTCAATTACATTTTATGCGTATCAGTCCCATGACATTCATTTTAGGGGTGCTGCTGATCTTGGGAGTTAGTAGTTGTGTACACTGTCCGGCCGGTTTTGTTATGGATTCGGTTGGTTGTGTTGATACAAGTGTT
>JAPOQT010000227.1 GCA_026710525.1 Pseudomonadota bacterium | reverse complement strand
GGGGGGGTAAAATATTTGTTTCATTATATTTTTTATTCATAATTCAGATAATTAAATTAATATTAAAAAACAATCTAACTAAATCGGTATGGTGATCGTCATATTTCTCAATATCTTTAAAAAAATCGATCCCAAAGGGCATCGGCAGTCACCTTCTTGGTGTCCAGTTGCGCCACCTCATGACTTGTTTTTGTCGTATTGACTTTGGTTAAATAGCGATGAACACCGCTCTTTTTTTGTCAATATTGTGATGATATTTCTCCTCTTTTATTCAGCAGAGTGTCGTTTTTTTCGATCTTTTCTCTCCATACTTGCCGAGTAAATAACGAGCAGTCTCCGGTTTTTATATCTTGTTTCATATATAGCTAACCCATCTAGATATTCAGAACCCTCTGAATATTCAATAGACTTTTCCGTGTTCTGCCCCCTAGATACTGCTAATCTCTGCTTATAAAGCAAAGATCTCTCTTTGACATGCTTTGGGCAACTTTTTTAATGGACAACTGACTAAATAATCAATGTTAATCCTATATTTGTCAGCTAAGTGCTCCAAAGAACTCAGATTTTTATCTGAAAACATTCAAGCTCTGAATCCCATGCTTCACCATAAAACCCTCTAATACATGAGAGAATGCTTTAACCTCGCTGGTATGACCTGGAAATATTTCATATGCCAATGGAATACCGTCGTAATCTGACAGAACAGCTAAAACTATTTGGACTTCACCAAATTTCCCGTCTTTACAATAACCAAAGTCACGGAGATCATCTGAGGTAATAGCTTCAAAATACAAAGTGGTGACATCAAAAAGTGCCAAACTAATACTTTTTCTACCTTGTAACAGGTTTTCGAAAATCCTTGTTCTTATCTCTTCCTCATTTTCTGCGATGTGATCCATCATCGTGAGAATCTGTTTGTACGAGATCTCCTTGCCAAAGTAATTTTTGAGCAGCTTGCTGCTTCTTAGTTTACTGCAGGGATCAAGGACCCGCATTAAAACAACTTGTTTCATCACTTCGTTTAGAGCAGCATTATTTCTTCCGCTGTCCAGAAGTTGAGAGAACCCTAGGTTTGAATAGATTTTTCCTAGGAGATCTTGAACTCCTAGATTTTTAGATTTTTTTATCATATCCCATAAATTTATAGACATCGATGAGCTTAGAATCTTGAATATGAGCAAAGGTGATAAGTTCTTTTTTATATTGATCTAGCAGTATTTCTGCTGCCATGGTTAGTCGTTTGATAACTTCTGGTTCTTTTGGCTAGCCAAAGACTTTAACAGTTTTGACGGTTGGATATTTGGCTCCCTTTTTTCGCAAGGACTGTACGAGACGAACCACGGTGATGCCATTTTTAGTTTTTGGAGTGATGATAAAAAGTAACGACCCTTCTTTGATAATTAAGATGGCTGCACACACAATGTTAGCATTCATATAGAAGACAGGGTAACACATCATAAATATACGACCAATGTGTCATTTCAGCTAGTCTACAGGCACACTTCTCATACTATCTTAATCATCTAGAAATGTGAATGATTGTCTGTTGTTACAGAATGAGTTTTCTTCAAATAATGATCATTATTAACAACTGCTTAATGGGAGTAAAATCTGAAATGGCAAAGTCAGGAATAAAAAAAATTAAAATAAAAAGTATTTTGTCGCTCAAAGAGCTTACCGCCAGCAGAGTTACCGGAGAAAATAAATGATTTATTAGCACAATATTCTTCACAATCCTGATCAACATCAACTCTTAAACCATGATGGGGAGGGATAGTTTAGACAAAGCTAGACTGTGAAAAACCTTGAGTCATCACGGTAACACCCCTTCCCCCTGTATGATTACCGTCGGAGTTTAGTATGTGGTAATCAAAAGATAAAATAAACTCACGGTGATAGAGACATCATCAAGCTTGATCACTTAGTCTTTCCCCACTTACCAGGCGAACTCTGATGCCACCAAAAAGCACGGCGGGTGACTCAAAAAAACAGCTATGAGGCTTGAGGAATAATAATTTGATCTTCAATGGGTACTAAATGCTTCATATATGATTCGAGGATATAAGGTTTACCGTGGGCAAAGGACAGATCACAGTTAAGGAAAGCTGTATGTGAGAGATCCTCACGCCTAGCCCCGCGAACAAGGAGTGGTAATAAAGCTTCTATCAAGCGGTGAAAATCACATTAGTCTTAGATTTTACAAAAGAAAAATGTGAGCTGTTTTGACTCGCTACATAGATAGCTCACTTTAAGGTAATGATTCTTATCCATCATAGCTCATTAACAAAGTCTCTTAAATATGACAGCTACTCGGTTTTATTCTCAAATAAATATTGATTTGATTCGATAACTAAAGTACACTCGTCAAGAACCTAAGAGTTGCCCT
>JAPOQT010000226.1 GCA_026710525.1 Pseudomonadota bacterium | reverse complement strand
TTCACTTTACCTGCGGTGATGAATTATTGGAAAGAGCACACAAACTCAAGAACATGGTTCAACATGTATTTCTTGAGGTTAATAAGTTTAACAAGGACACCGATGGTGTGAATAGGGCTGGTTGTCTTTTTGAAGCTTTTATGAATACCTCTAAGAGGTGGTCGGTATTAACCGAAGAGATTTTAGAAGAGATAATATTAGCAGGGGGATATATGGCAGAAGTAGCTTTTAAATTAAGTCAACTCAATACTACCCTAACAGAAGAGGATTTCTGGCTAGCTGTTGAGAGACAAAAAGAACAAGAGGAACTCGCTTTAGCTGAAGCTGAGAAGAAGGGTAAGCGGAAAGGTATGAAAAAGGGTGTGCAAAAAGGCATGCAAGAAGGTAGGCAAGAAGGTAAGCAAGAAGGTAGGCAAGCAGAAAGAGAAGCTGTGGCTAGGCGCATGCTCTCGAGTGGCCTTGATATGACAATCATTTCGCTCTCGACAGGGCTCACATCAGAAGAGGTTACGAAGCTTGCTGATAGCACAGATCAGTTATCTGTGAGTTGAGGACAAAAAATTTTCAAATAATGCTATCTCGTTAAAAATCATTGAAGTTATTAATAGGCCTGGTGGTGTTATAAGCTCGCTTTATAACCTAAATCTCAGTGAAAGAAATTGAGTGGGTAATGTGAAGTCTTTTAGGGTGAATCTTTGCGAGTGGTGATGATTTAAAATCATCTTTTTAGTAAATACAAAATTTTGAATTTTTCAAGTATAACTGAAGGCTATCGAGATTATCTAAGCCATCAGAATCATCGCGAGCGATTCGAAAGGTAATCGTTTCTCCTGTCGGGATTTGGGCTTTAATAATTCGGTATAACCCCATAAGTGTGTCCGAAATCACCTGGAAAGTGATAGGTTTGGTATGATAATGCGGTCCTACAATCTCCCTTTTAGTGAGTAAAAAATCATCAACTTTAAGGGCTATTTTATAAGACTTTCTGTGCGCTGATTTAAGAGATGGCGAAGGACGATAGGTGTTCTCAAAGTCAATAACACCAAAAGGGGTTTGGTAACCAGCTTTGGTGACAGTACAGGAGATAAAGTTAGTATCGCCAAGAAAAGAAGCCACTCGCATAGTTTTTGGATGACGGATAACACGTTCAGGTATATCATATTGTTCCAGTTGACCATTAAACATTAAAGCGACTTTGTCGGCAATCTCTATAGCTTGGTTCGTATCATGAAGCACCATGAGACAGGTTACGTTTAAGGTCGAGAGTAGTTTTTTGATTTCATAAGATAAAGCGATTTTTCTTGGTGGATCGAGGCTAGAAAATGGCTCATCTAAGAGGAGGATTTTCGGGTCAGTGGCTAAGGCTCGGGCGATAGCCACCCGTTGTTTTTCACCGCCAGAGAGTTCGTAAGGAAATTTCTTTGCCAGTGGTAAGGTTTCGCAACACTGATGAATATAGATCAGCTTATTCTTTTTTTGTTGTTTACTAAGACCAGCAAGACCAAAGGCAATATTTTGTTCTGCCGTAAGATGAGGAAAAAGGGCTAAATTTTGAAAAACAATCCCGATTGGCCGTTTTTGTGGCGACATATGGTATGTTGATGAAAACAGGGTATTTTGATCTAGCTTAATGGTGCCAGTTGAGGGTTGTTCAAAGCCACAGAGGGTCCGGAGTAGGGTTGTTTTGCCACTGCCGTTAGGTCCTAATAGACAGACCAACTCACCTTGACTCACGTTGAGAGAAAAATTATCTAAAGCCTTTGCCGGTGTCTGATGCTGATTATCATAGTGATGATCATGATCCTCTGGCATAATCAATCGATTTTTCACTTTGTTATAGATCAGGGGTGACGGATAATGAGATGGATAAGATAAGGAAAGATTTTTAATTGTTAAAAAAGACATTTAATTTCATTGTAATTTATATAAAAGGTCAAATGATATAAATGACATTGCATGTTAACATAAATGATAATTGTGAGACAGACGATTACCTGAAAACTGAAAATGGCCCTGCAGGTATAAAACAATAACTATGCTAGCTGAACACACCACTAACATAAGGGATGGTAAGGCTGCCATCTCCCATAATCCTTCACTGGCCCATTGATAGACTTTTACTGATAGGGTATTCCAGCCTAATGGTCGAAGCATGAGAGTAATTGGCAACTCTTTCAGGACATCAATGAGTAGGAATAAGCCACAGAATATGATTGGTTGAGAGGTGAGAGGAAGATGAACTTTGAAAAAGATTTCGGATCCTGATAATTTTAAACTCTGTGCTGATTCATCAAGCTCTCTGGGCAAAGATTCAAAGTGAGGACCAAGGGTTTGGTCACCCACCCCATAAAAATGAAAAGTGAGGGTGCAAAGTAGGATAAAAAAAGGTGTGATAGCCAGGAAGGTTGATTGATTCAGAAAACTGAGGGGAACAAATAAACAAATCGCTACAGCAGCCCCAGGCAAGGCATAACCTAGGTTTGGCAGGTAGGTGATTTTCTGAAGAAATCCCAGCCATTTTCCTTGTGATACCGAAGTTTGTTTTTGGTAGTCTTGTAACCAACGTCGGGCAAATAATATAACAGTACAGAGGACGGTCACGGTGAGGGCTACTGAGCCAGAAATGATTAAACTTTGGATACCGATAGGGAGTATATTTCCTAGTGAATCGAATGAGGCATTGGCTTGACTCATATAGATGAGTGCGACAACAGGAAGTAATGAGCTCAAAGATAAAAAACCTAAAACCAAGACACTAGTGAGGTAGTTCCATGGTGCCGGGAGCTTTTGTGGTTGCCACTGGCTGTGATGGGGAGGTAGTTGGTTTAATCCGTTTTGCCAGATTCTTTGGTTTGATTGAAAAAAGCGAGACAAGATCAAAACAGTTAAGGCAAATCCAAGGAGTATGGTGGCGACTTTGAGGGCATCATGGGGGGCAAAAAAACCGAACCAAGCTTTAAATATCGCGGTGGTGAGAGTGTTATAAGAAAATAAACTGACGGTGCCAAAATCTGAGAGGACTTCTGAAGTTACCAGAAACGATGCAGCAAGAATAGTAGGAATTAATAGTGGCAAGACAATAGTACGGGTTGTGGTGACGAGACCATGTCCTAAACTTTGAGCTGCTTCGAAAATATCACGATCTATTTTTTGCAGACGTAAACGAGTCATGACAAACACATAAGGAAATAATGACAAACTTAAAGACCAAACGAGACCAGGAAATCCTGAAAACCTGGAAAACAGTTCTGCTATCATCGGTAAATGACCAAAGCTATAAGGTAGATGAGCAAATAGATATAGCCAGACAAATCCCATGACATAAGAGGGAATGGTAAATGGGATAATGGCTAGAAAAACAGTTAAATGTCGGCCAGGAAAATCGAGCATCGTGCTCGCAAGGGCTACGGTGACTCCCATAATCAAAGTGACCACTAAGACAGCTATGGTTAAGATGAAGGTGTTTTTTAAGAGATAAGTGAGTTCGACGTGTTGAAAGTGTTGCCAGTAATCTGATGAGTTACTGAAGATACTTGTTAAGATACCAACAAACGGGAGCATAGTGATAACCATTAAGCTTAATATCATTAAGCCGCACACAGAAAAAAATAGGTTGTTTTTCTGATGCCTGATCCAGGCTGTTTTGTTGTTGATCATGTGAATTCTCACCATAATGACAGGCATTATCTCACCAAGGCTACAACATACTCTCACTCTAAAGTTTTTGCAAGTGATTCTCAAAATCACTGTACAGGAGGATGATTGTTGTCGGTTATGGGCGAGGGTTGAGATAACAGATGTTGACTCATGAGGGTATGAATCAGGCTGTCATTAGGCTCAGTTGTCTTAAGCTTATTCCTGCTCTTCTAATCCAGAAGGGTGAGAGTTCGGTTGGTTAAGTTGGTCGATTTGTTCGCCAATTATCTGATTAATGCCACCGCCAGAACTGTCAGGGGCTTTGTTGTCTTGAGTAGAATCTAGTAAGGTAAGACGAGTTTTAGTAGCAGTAGCAGATGGTGATGTTAGTGAGGGTGTTGATAAGAGTACTGTTCTATCAGGGCTCATTTTTGAGATTTGATCTCGGAGATAAACAACTCTCCTTTGAATATTGATAATCTCTTTCATATCTTTACCAATTTGCTTAAGAGGTGGAATATATTTTTCTTTTTGTTTAATCACTGACAAAACCTCTGGTGCTACTTTGCTCCAGTGATCTTGTTCATATTGACTTTCAATATTTATGAATTTATTGATATGTTTAAGAAAATAGAACTTTGAGTGTTTGAGGTAGAGTTTTGAACATAGGGCAGCAATCGTTATGATGAGAGCCATTAAAATCAACAACCAACCGCCAAGGTAACTCACTACGGGAGTTATCGATGGCGAAAAGAAGAGAAAGCCACTGGCTATGAGGGTGAGAGTGGCTAAGGTTAGAGATTTGATTAAAAAACCGTTCGCTTTTCTTTTGAAAACACGGAAGCTCTGGCAAGCAGCAATAAATTGATATATTCGGTGGCCATGAATATCGATATAGGTGGCTAAGTGATCAATTCTTTTTCGAGGAATATCAAGAATATGATAAATGAGCTCTTGTTTTTGACTAGCCACCTCTTTGAGATACGCTTTTAGGAGATCGTTATTGACATTATCAAGTGTGCCACCAGGTGGTGCGTAGGTGAGATAAATGCGGGGTATATCTTTCCGGCCAGTCATTTGAGAAATGTTCCAACATAGTGCTCCATGGACTCTCACTAAATCATCTAAACTCTGACACTCATCAACTCGATTCAAAACAAAGAGCACTCGATCTTCCATCGTTGACTGAGGCAGAGTAGTACGAAGAGATTGATAAGACTCTCGGACGGTGCCTGCTTTATGGGAATCAAAAATGATGATCACAAGATCAGATAGACTAGCTAGCTCGCCAAGAACCTCTTGGTAGTTATATCCTCGATCTTTTTCAGAGATACTATCAAGCATGCCTGGTGTGTCAATGATGGTGAGATTTTTAAGCAGATCAACACGAATTTTTTTGAGACGAAAGTGGGAAAGAAAACGCTCTCCTTGAGATTTAAGACGGATAAAGGGTAGTGACGCATCCCCCATGAGGACCCGACCATCCCGTTCTTCAACTCCGGTTTTACTTGGATTATCTTGGTAACTAATTACCGTAAAACAATCATCAGTAGGTGCTTGTCCGGTCCGTTGGATTTCTTCACCGAGAATTTCATTGATTAGGGTTGATTTGCCTGCTGAGTAGTTACCAATAATGAGCACCATAGGTTTCCAGCTAATAAAACTATGAAGATCATGCTGGCCAAATTGATAGTGACTGCGCAGTGGATTGAGATCATCACTAATAAGCTTCAGGATTTCATCCTTAAGTTCAGCGATATGATCGGAGTGGGTGACTGTGATGGTCATAGTAATCACGAAATAAGAATATAAAATGAAACTAGTTTTCTGCTTTGGACTAAGGTAAACTGATGATACTCGGTTGCCGGCGAGGGCCCAAGCTTATCGACTAGGTTGGCTGAAGACTTAACGGGAAGTCCTCAGCCAAAACAATCTGGAGTCAATGTTTTTTACTTTACATGGTTGCCAAGGTTTTCATATACTTTAAGATTACCAGTGTCATAGGCAAGATCCTGGATCTATGAGCATTTAGAGATGGAGACTAAGGCAGCCATCAATCGTCTTACCTAGTGGCTATGACTTCTGATTAAGCAGCTACCCTAACATGAAAGTACGACTATGAGTTTATATTGCAAAAAAGACCAAGAAACCATCATTATTTATGGTCGCACTTATCCTCATAGAGAAGTATTTAAGACCCTGGGAGCTAGGTTTAATTCAGCTGATAAAACTTGGCAGCTGCCTTATTCCGAAGCGATGTGGCATAAGGTGCAGCAGATTTGCATCACTATTGATAATCAGGTATCTCCCAATGTGTCTCCTCATGATTTGGTGGATGATGATCAAAGTAACGGTGCCCTTGTTTTCCTGGCTGATGAACAAATGAAATCCCAGCGTCAAGAAGTTGATCAAGGGCCCCATGATGATCGTTTTTTCGTTGCTCCTAACGTGGTGTCATTTAACAGTAACAGTGGGTTTCGTGGCCATGCTGATGATGACACAACAGATAGTCAACAGAAGGTCTACGGTATATCAGAGCTTGCGACTTTGGTGAGTAGCACTATTAAAAACCACTTTCCCAGGGCCATTTGGATTGTCGGTGAAGTGCAAAATCTATCAATAAGAAATGGTATTAGGTATTTTACTCTGGCAGAATCTGATCAAAGTCTTACTCCGACTCATGGTCAGAAGAAAACAGTGGCCACCATCCAAGCTCTGTTATGGCCAGATAAATATGATCACCTGAAAAACCACTATTCAGCAACCTTGCTCGATGATTTACTGAAGGATGGTATGAAAATTAAAATTAGGGCAAAAGTGAGCCTTTATTCTCGGCGTAGTAACCTGAGTCTTTCCATAATGGATGTAGACCCTGATTACACCGCTGGTGAACTTGCGCTTACCAGACAGAGGTTGCTCAATGAATTTAAAAAACTGGGCATTCTTCATCGGCAAAAACAGCTGACACTACCTATGTTTCCTTTTCGTATTGGTTTGATTTCTGCGGAAGGATCTCGTGCTTACAGTGATTTTATCCATCAGCTAAATGAACGTTCTTGTGGACTTGAGATACTATTTGTGTCAGCGTCAATGCAAGGAGAGCAAACATCTCCGGATATTAGAAAAGCTCTCACTATTTTAACACAAAAACAGGTGGATGTGATTGTGATCACTCGCGGCGGAGGTAGTATGGCAGACCTCCACTGGTTTAACGACTATGATTTAGCTTATGCCGTGCTTAACTTGTCTATTCCTGTGCTAGCAGCCATAGGTCATCAGGACGATGATTGTGTTGTTCAGGATGTTGCCTTTAATGCTCTTAAGACCCCAACGGCCACAGCGGAATTTATTCTGTCCCAATTTGATTATGCCAGAAATCAGTGTGATAATTTTTCGCGCAGATATGTCGATGTTGTTAGCAGGGCTTATCAAAAAGAAAGACTGTTATTCAATCGTTTACAAGAAAATCTTTATACGAGTGCTGTTCGTAATATTGGG